>JBGSVC010000087.1:0-18642 GCA_041753175.1 Planctomycetaceae bacterium | reverse complement strand
GAATCGCGAGAGTTGCAATTGCAATGCCTGCCCGAAAAAGTTACGGCTCGTGGAGTAGACGCGGTACGGAAATAGAAGCTCAAGATGATTCTTGGCACGGGTCATCGCGACGTAGAGAAGACGGAGTTCTTCATCAAGTTCAGTCCCCGATGAGATCGCTTTCTCTGAAGGGATGCTTCCGTCGTAAACGTGAAGGATGTAAACCGAATCCCATTCGAGTCCCTTGGCGGAATGAATCGTAGACAGGACGAGAAAATCATCTTCCAAAGGACCATCTTCGTAAGACAGGTCCATCGTGGAACTGGGAGGATCCAAGGCAAGTTCTGTGAGGAAGTCAGTGCGTGATTCGTAGCGACCGGCCAGGTTTTGAAGCTGTTCTAGATCTTTCTTGCGCGTTTGAGTCTGATCGTATTTTTGATCAAGCCAGGGAGTATACACCTTGATGACTCGGTTGACTTGTTGAGCAATCGAAAGACTTTCAGGCGATGCTGTCGATAAAGAACGCATCAGAAGAATAAAAAGTTGCCAGTCTTCTTCAGGGAGTCGGGAAGGCCGGGAAAAATTCTGGAGCAGTGCCCAGTTACCATTCAAGGAGCTGAGTTCATCAAGAAATTGTTCGGCCTTTTTGGGACCATAACCGGGAAGTAGAGTCAACACGCGAAGTCCGGCAACCCGATCTTTGAAATTGTCCGCCAAACGCAGGAAAGCGACAACGTCTTTGATGTGCGCCGATTCAATGAACTTCAAACCGCCGTATTTATGAAAAGGGATTTGACGTTTGGCGAGTTCAATTTCCAACAGCGCCGAGTGAAACGAGGAACGAAAGAGGACCGCCTGCTGGGCGAACGGGATGCCAGTTTCATGTCGATCGAGGATCTGGTCGACGACATGCTGGACTTCGTCTTCATCATCTTTACAACTGACAAGTATGGGTTTGAGATCTGATATTCGATCTGACCACAGATTCTTCTCATATCGAAATGAAGACTGGGCGATAACATGATTTGAAGCTTCAAGAAGCGGCTGTGTACTGCGGTAGTTTTGTTCGAGCGGGATGACAATGGTGCCAGGATAGGCCTGTGGGAATTCGAGTATATTTTTAATTTCGGCTGCACGAAACGAGTAGATGGACTGAGCATCATCACCAACGACGGTCAGGCCCTTGCCATCCGGGCGAAGAAGTTTGATGATTTCAGCCTGCAGGACGTTGGTATCTTGATACTCATCGACGAGAACGCAATCGAACAGGCTTCGGATCCGTTCGCCAGCACGTTCATCCTCAAGGATGCCGCGCCAGAAAAGTAACAAGTCGTCGTAGTCGAGTACGCCTTGCTGGGCCTTGAGGTCCATAAATTTGTTGAACAAGAGCCTGAGGGCTTCTGCATGATCTTCAAATTGGGGGTAGTCGTCTTTGAGAATCACGTCGAGTTTCTTCTGGCAGTTGAGTCCCCAGCTATAGATATCCAGACATGTCCCTTTGGAGGGGAATCGCTTTTCCTTTTTGGCGAGTTCCAACTGTGTTCGCGCCAATTGCATCAGATCTTCGGCATCGGCACGATCGATAATTGTGTAGTCGGGAGACAGGCCGATGAGTTGGCCATACTTACGCAGAAGTCTGGAAGAGACGGAGTGAAAAGTGCCTCCCCAGATTTTTTGAGTGGAAGCGTCTGCAGGCGAGCGTGTGCGGGAAAGAGTCGACGATGTCGTCGCTTGTGCCAGGACGATATCGGATCGCTTGATGAGTTCGGCGGCAGCACGACGCGTGAACGTTAGTAACAGAATCCGCGACGGCGAAATGCCTTGCGAGATCAACCAGGCGACGCGATAGGCCAGGGTGGTCGTTTTTCCTGTCCCTGCGCCGGCGATGATCAGTAAAGGTTCAAACCCATGGGTCGCCGCCAAGGCTTGCTGAGGGTTGAGCTGACTGAGAAATGACGAATCAGGCATGTGGATAGTTGTAACCCAACGCAATGGCGTCTGAGAAGTTTCGATCAAGGGTGTCGAGTGACGAAGGAATAATCATAGCCAATCTGCCCGGGGTTTGCTTGTGATTGAAGCGTGATGACTGAATCGGGGAAGAGTTTCTGTTGAGTGTCGTAGAGTTCACGCTTGATGACGAAAGCATCGATCTGGCGTGTGCTCCAGGCGTCGGCAAGGTTTTCGAGTGTGTGGAGCTGAAAAGCGCGCAGGTCAACAATCATCCCTTCGGTCATCTCCTGATGCAGGGCAATTCGGTGTTGTTGATACTGAATGGTCTGGCGTATCTGGGCACAGAAATTCGACAGGCGGTCGACCCCTTTAGATTTATCGAGAGCAATATTAACGCCTGTGTAGGCGATAAAATAGAAAATGGCCAATCGGCAGGTCCACACGATGATACGTCGTCGAGATCGAAATGACATGTTGTCTGGAGCGACCTTGACCCAATTCACACTTAATGCACCAATCAACAGACACATCGGAGGAATCAGAGGATAGATGCGATCGAGCCTTTTTGATGGAATGATCGAGGAGACGATAAATCCAATTCCGAACCAGCATAGCAGCCAGAGGAGATCTTTCCGGCCACGAACTGCTTTCCACGAGGATTTCAGTGTCATCAGAAACAGAAATGACCATGTCCATGGAATAAACTTTGTCAACATTTCGACCAGATAAAACCAGGTCGGATTAACATGGTGGACGGCGGAATCGGAGGCATTCAAACGTTGAAGATATTCACTGATGAAAACATGATCGTAGATATCAGGATCGAGGAGAATGCCAGTAACCATCCAGATGGCAAACAGCACAGGAGGAACAATCCAACTCAGCCATCCGGTCCAGGTCAGTGAGTAAAACCATTTTCGATCGACAAAGATTGCATACACTGCTATTGCGGGGGCAAGAAAGACAACTGCCAATGGACCTTTGACATACAGTGAGAGCAAAAACCAGAAACCGAACCAAAGCTTGTCCCGAAATGACCACGGAGTTTGCGACTGGAGATGCTGGAGGATCATTCGTCCCATCAAATACAGAAACAGGCACAGGAGCATGTCTGTACGGACAAGAGTGGCGATTCGCAAGGAGAGTTGATTGAACCCGAACGCGATCATGCTCACCAGCCCGACCAGACGACCGCCGATGGACACGCCATCTTTCCAGATCAGCCAGAGCATGATAATCGAGGCGACAAGTGAGGGGAAACGCCAGACGAAATCGTAGTTGGGGACAATATAATAGAGGGTGGCTGAGATCCAACTCATCAACGGTGGCTTGCTGGCTGTTCCACCACGGGGGTTGTGTTGGACAATCCAGGCACCATTTTCAATGATGTCAACGACAGTCTGGGCCTGCTTGGCCTGATCGTAGTCGTCAAGTTGCCAGGGGAGATTGCGAACAGTAAACAGGAACGCAAGAATCGCAAAGAGGACAATGGCAGTACGGTCAATTTTGGCCGGATCAACAGAAGGCATATGATTCCGTTCGTGGGACGCAGGGAAAGAGAAGAGGCCGTGAGATTGTCCTGATTGCTTTCAAGGGTTGACGTCTTCGAGAGGCACAAACTCCATACTGTTCGATAAATTCGTGGAGTTAACCATTACGAAGAGGCGGTAGCTTTCATCTGCTCAAGAGCAATCCGAAGATTGGCTTGCGTCCACAAGAGAGGTGTGATGTCGTTGGGGATGAATGTCCCTTTCTCCAGAAAGTAAGATTCCGGACCCAACAGCGAACCCCAGGGACAATCGTCGGCTGTCAGTTGTGATAACGCCCTATGAAAATAAAAGATTTGTTGAGAGAGGTCATCGGGGTTTTTGGTTTGAGAATACCAGATGCCGTAGATGGTGGAGATGATGGAATCGAAGATACACCATTGAGCTTCTTCATCGGGTTTCCAGAGAGCATCTCGGACTGACATATCGTCTGCAAACTCGGTGGTGCGTTGTTCAGGGGCGAGTTTGTCTTTGTAGTCCGCACACCAGTAGGAATCACCAAGGTAGCGCTTGATTCCATAGTCACCCTGGAGGCGTGTGGTCACATCAGAGACGATCTGCCGGGCCATTGTTTCACTGACAACTTGCAATGGATAAACCAAAAAGAGCAGTGCAGCATCGTAGCGCCTGTTGATTTCCGGATCATCCTGAATGCACTCGGCTGGCAGAATCTGGTCGAGGGCCGACTGTCCATGGTCGATCATCGTGTTCATCAGTTCCAAACTGATCCCACTCTCAGCAGGGAGTTGTGGATGGATCGACTGCCAGATTTTCAGACCCGCAACAACGACACCAATGCTGGAGGCTTCAACCTTCTTGGCTTCTTCCCAGTGTCCGCAATCCTCTTCCTGCCAATAGTTAACGGAGCTAAGAAACGCAATGATATGTGAGACGACTTGAAGAACGTCTGCAGTGGCTTCCATTTTTTGGTCAGCGATCATGCGTCCTAAAAGCCAGAGTAGATATCCGAGGGCATCGTTTTGAGCGTGTGCCCACTTCTCCGGGAGCTCCTGCAGGTTAACTCCGTCAAAACGGATATGGGGGCGTTGCATGACATCAGACGGATCTGCTTTTCCTGCAATACAATCGATGAAGCGATGTTCGTATTTGATGTAAAACTTGACGAGCGAACGCAGACAGTTCTCGACGATCTCATAATTTCCAATGCGAAAGTGCATATGAGCAACGTGGATATTGTCACGCAGCCAGACATTTTGATAACCGGTATAACTGAGTTCTGGCTGCAAGGACATTGCAGCAGGGAACAAACCATTATGCAGTTTGGGGAATTCGAAGGTCTTGGCTTCGGTCAAGAAGTGTTCAATCTTTTGAAGATTTTCCACGGTGTAACGTGAGTGGGTAAGACCTTCGAGCCGTTGATTTTGGAACATGATATTTTCCTGTCGTCTGACAGACACGATCGTAGTATGTGTATGAGGATTTCCCTGAGATCCGGGAGATAAGAGACGATATCAGGTTTGCCAGGTGTTGGGAACATCTTTGGCGTTTTACGGCGTCATCGATGACTGTGTATCGAAGACGGTGCCATGATGCGATGACGACGACGCAGCAAATAAGTGACAAGCAGAGGGAGCACCATCGACATGATGAGTGCAATCAACAGGTATTCTCCGGTTCCGAATACAGAACCAAAGGTCGCATAAATGAAAGAGATTGCCAGATTCGCCAGCAGGAAAGGAGGAAGAAAGCGACGCCAACTCATCTGGCTTGCTCCCAGAAGAAAAACACACGGTTCAGCCAGGAGTGGCAGACCGCGAGTAATAATGATTGACCAGACGCCGTAAGATTGATTCGTCCGATTGATCCAGTCGCGTTCATTCTGGCTGGTCAGGGATCGCAACAGAGGTTCGCCAAAGAATCGGGCGAGAGCAAAGCCGATCAATCCGCCAACAGTCATGCCGATGAAAGAGGCCAGAGTTGCCCATGGAATCCCCATCGTCGCGCCGGCATAAGTATTGACCGCAGACGACGGGACAGGCAGGAAGATGTCGATAGCCAGCATGCCTGATACGAGCACAAAGCGCGTCCAAAAGGACATGTCTGTATGTAATAAAGCTTCGAGTCGGTTTTCAAATGTCTCGCCAAGGAGGAGGAAAGGGATCAGCGGGATTAGAATGGCCAGGGAAAATGCGAGGAAAAGTTTCATAGGCGTATTTGATCAACAAGTTTTCCTGGTCACACTCCCAGAGTCGGTGTTATTTTTCGACAGACTTCAGCGCCCCTGAACGACGCAGCGACTCGACATGATAATCAAACCAGATGGGAGCAAGTTGTGCGATCATCTGAGTTCGATTGTGCCCCATCCCTTCGAGTTCGACATAAGTGTGGTCGATGCCATGATCCAGCAATGCCTGATGAAAATCACGCACTGTCGGTAGATGACCATCGTCCTTTGTCCCACAGGCGATTTGAATTCGGAGGTTTTCAGAGACAAGTTCACGATTTTTTTCCAGCAGCAGAAACACATCATTATCGATGTAGTTTTGTCTGTCTGGACCGAGGTAGTTGTTGGGATAGGACTGTGGAGTCGCAGGATCGAAGGCATCTGCGGTGTGTGGAACATTTCCAGCCTGACAGAACAAAGAACAGAACATCGTGGGGTATTTGATCGCCAGGCGGGTGGAACCACGCCCTCCCATTGAAAAGCCTTCAATACATCGCCCCGTTCGGTCGGCAATCGTGCGATAGTTTTGGTCAATGTATGGGATGAGTTCTTTAATCAACATGGTTTCAATAGGAAACTTGCCATCGTAGGAGTCTTTATAAAACGTGCTTTTTCCGCCGTTCGGGAGAACAACAATCAGTGGAGGCCATTTTCCTGAGAGGATCCCCTGGTGAAGGAGCGTGACATCTTCAAAACTGTGAAATTCATTCCCACCATTTCCGTGAAGGTTATAGATCACCGGATACCGCGATTGTGTTGACTCATAGCCTGGAGGCAGATAAATGCAGTAGCCAACCTCTTGCCCGGCGGCCTGACTTGGAAATGTCTTATGTTGAATGTACTCAGGCAGGGGTTGTTTACCGGCCTTATTGACCCAGACAATCGACGGGCCGGCATCGGTTTTTGAACTGGCTGGGCCATTTTTTGTCTTCGTATTTTGGGCATTGAGAACAAAGCCTTGTCCCAAAACAGTTGACGCGATCAGAAGGATACAGATTCGCATAGACATGGAGTCATTCCCAGGATGGTGAGGTGATTCGAACCGGTCAAAGATCATGTCAGGAACCGGATGCGTTTGTGGACATCGACGTTAACACTTTGATAACGAGAGGAGAGATTACCCGGGAGGAAAATTTCGCTATGAAGATATTCTACATCCTCAGGACCGACGGCGTGATCAAAGATGGGTTTCATGTAATCGCGCCCGAAAAGAGACAGGTGCATCCGCTCGGTGTCGTATTTACTTAGGTGCACCGTTCGAGGATGGATGATACCCCAGCGATCTCGCAAACGATTCGCATCCGTCGACGAGACTTCGAACCCCCGGTCTGCCGTGTATTTGAGGATCGAGATGGTGTTGTTTTCAAGTTTCAACAACAGGTCGACAGCATTGCCCCCCAGGTTGGAGGCGTAAAAGCGGTCAAAGCGAACAGGTCGCCCCCCACGTTGTGTGTGACCAACTTTACGAGTGAAGATCGCTGCATCGGCCGTGTCATGTCGACGACGCGATCGAAAGAAATCATCGCCAAGTCGAGTCGCCAGTTCATTTTTCAGGTGTTCTGCAGCCCCACTCATAATGATATTTCCTGCGGGGTCAAAACTGCGGGACTTATCCCCCATCAGATGTCCTTCGGAATCTGTGATCCCCTCGCCGATGACGATCACGCAGTTTTTCTGAAGGTCATAAAGGTGACGCACACGTTCTTCGAGATGTTCCAGATCGACAGGAACTTCAGGGATGAGAATCATATCAGGCTGGCCATAAGCAGACCCCAGCGCAATGTATCCTGAGTCGCGTCCCATTACTTCGACAATGGCAATTCGACGATGACTTTCTGCAGTCGTGCGGACTCTTTGGATTGCCTGGACTGCGACAAACACCGCAGTCGCGTAACCGGGCGTAGCATAATTGACGATTTCTTCGAGTTCGATATTTTTTCGATAGCTATCTTTGCCGTAGTGGAAGCCTTTGCCTTCAGGCAGATCATCTCGCGTCCATTCGTAGGGTTCTTCGGGATAATTGAGACCAAGATCGTTGTCGATCGTTTTCGGCGCGAGTACGCAAGGAAAGAATTCAGAGATCGGCTGCATCCCGTTGATTGTGCCGTCCCCGCCAATACAGATGATGCCTTCAATTCCCATGCGAGAGAGTTTTTCGGTCACGCCCCGAAACTCTTCTTTCTTGTTGGGATCGATATAATGGCGTGATGATCCGATAATCGTCCCGCCCATATAGGGGTCAAGTTCAGGGATGGTCTGATACAACGGGTTGAGCAACAAGTGCGGGGCGCGGGGGTCAAGAAGTCCTGAAAAGCCTTTAATGATGCCGATCACTTCGACTTCAAGTTGATTGGCTCGCTTCACGGCACCATCGATGGTGGCATTGAGAGCAGGAGTATCGCCGCCAGCGGTAAGGATTCCAATACGTTTCATACTCAAATTTCCCTATTTGTGTGTCGATTTCGAGCGGACATCGAGAGTCGATGCGGTCATTCAATCTTGTGTAAAAAGTGATCCGGCCAAATATTTCCAGTTTTCATTTCGTGATTATGAGACATCAGCACTGTTTCACTTTGCCTTAATGGTTGTTCAAGCACGACCAATGGAGGAAGAAATCGGAACTCTCGTAGGTCGTCTTGATCTGAAACTTGACAAGCTGCTATGAGTATTTTCAACACGTCCTGTGAAAAATGCAATCAAGTGGTCTGACCAATAAAAAGATAACACGTGACCCAAACGATTTGGCGAAAAACATCACCAATTCGTAGAAAGAGAGAGAGAAAATGGACTTCAAAAAAGCAGGCGGATATGCCTTGTGTTCCTTTTTGTCGGCGGTGTTGGCCGTGTGGCTATCAGAAGGCCGATTCTGGGAGCAAACGAACGCACATGCAGCCGTGATGCAACCTGTCCTGAATCCGCCGATGATCAGAGACGCAGGAAACAGCATGCAGGACGAATTGACATTGGAAGAACAAATCAATGTCAGTGTCTATGAAAATGTGAATCAAAGTGTGGTCAACATAACGACAAAAGCAACTCGGACCGAGGGTTTCTTTCTGCTGGATGTCCCATCTGAGGGCTCGGGCTCGGGATCGGTGATTGATAATGATGGCCACATCCTGACGAACTATCATGTGATTGAAAACGCGCAGCAAGTCAATGTAACACTGTACAATGGAGCCAGTTACGAAGCGGCTTTCGTCGGCGCAGATCCTATCAACGATATTGCAGTGATCAAAATTAAAGCCACTTCGGAAGAATTGCATCCCGTCCCTATGGGGGATTCCTCAAGATTGAAAGTTGGTATGCACATTTTCGCCCTTGGCAATCCCTTCGGATTTGAACGGACCTTAACAACGGGGATTATTTCGAGTTTGAATCGCTCGTTGCAGGTTTATGGAAATCGCACGATCAAATCGATCATTCAGATTGATGCAGCGGTCAATCCGGGGAACTCTGGTGGCCCATTGTTGGATACACAATCGCGATTAATCGGTATGAACACCGCCATCGCCACACGAAGTGGACAAAGTGCAGGAGTCGGTTTTGCGATCCCGGTCAACTTGATCAAGCGCGTGGTGCCTCAGTTGATTGAACACGGCCGGGTGATTCGTCCGGAGATCGGCATCAGTGCTGTCTTTCAAACAGAGAAGGGGCTCGTCATTGCACGTCTGGTGCCAGGAGGTCCAGCAGAAAAAGCGGGACTCAGAGGCCCCGTCGTCACGCGTACGCGTCGGGGAATGTTTGTCATAGAAAAGGAAGATCGAACGAAAGCCGATTTGATTTTATCGGTAGACGGGGTCGCCGCCAAAGACGCAGACGCCTTCCTGACTCAGATCGATGAGAAAAATCCTGGAGAAACGGTGTTGTTAACGATCTCACGAGAAGGCAAGACGATGAATGTGCCTGTCATTTTAGGAACCAGCGAAGTCATCGAAGGGACTCCTGTCAGGTAACAGACGAATAGAGATTCCTGCACGCGTCCGGTTTGATTGGATAATGTGTCGCTATTGGAACCGATGCTTGACAGTCTGCATGGCTTCGGTGACAATCACGCGGGTTTGGACGTCTTGCCGAATCGGCAAAAAAATGGGGAATTGCAGTCAGGTCTTCATGGCCTGCCTTGGGTCGTTTATTGATCAGGTCAGGCTATGAATCCGTATGACTTTGAAGCCAGGATGTCACGACCGCAGACATTGAAAATTGCTGAACTCGAAAAAGAACAGCGCTTGAAGCATGTCATTTTTGCGGGTCAATTTGATCGTGGACTGCTGGAACATCTCTGCGGCGTGGCAGACATGGTTCGAACGATTTCTAAAGTGAAAAAGGGATCCGTCTATCTGACAGAGTTGTTGGCTCACAAACGGGCGATGTTGTATTTCACACAGCCATCGACTCGAACCTTCCTCTCGTTTATGGCCGCCTGTCAGATCTTGGGAATTACGTGCAATGAGGTTCGTGACCGCAATACGTCCTCAGAAGTCAAAGGGGAATCGCCTTTTGATTCCATGCGGATGTTTTCCAGTTACTTTGACTTTGTAATCATGCGCTCTTTGGATCGAACCTTTGCAGAGTGTTGCGCCTATCTGATGAATGACCTGGAACGCTCTGGTCAACGAAATGTGCCGATTATCAACGGTGGTTCAGGCTCGGAAGAACATCCGACGCAGGCGCTGTTAGACATCTATACCATGACTCGCACATTTCAATTCAGCGATCCCAACGATAATCAGCGGTGGACAAAATTTGAAACATTACGCAAGCAATATCCACAACTGATGAAAGGGCTCGACGAGAAGACATATGCCTTTTGCGGAGATATCGGCCGTGGAAGGACAGTTCGTTCACTGTGTCAGCTATTGACCCTTTATCGAAATGTGACACTTATTTTTATCGCGCCTGAAGTCCCTTCGTTAAAACTCAGTCCTGAGGTTCGAGAAAAACTGATCCACGCCGGTGCGACAGTTTATGAGGTCAACTCATTTGAAGATCTGGTCCATGGCAAACCAGTCATCGAGATGATCGATTGCCTGTATATGACGAGAATTCAAAAAGAGCACAACACGGGAGAAGATGCAGAACTGATTTCACAAATCCCCTTCGAGCAATACTGCCTTTCCGTCAAGCTTGTCAATCGGATGAAAGAGTATGCACCCATTCTGCATCCGTTTCCGAGGGATGAAAAATTTGGTGAGATCCCCCCGGAAATTGATACCAATCCTCGCGTGATGTATTTTCGACAAGCCAGAAACGGGATGTGGATTCGAGCTGCGTTGATCGCTTATTTGTTTGACGTGGAAGGCCGGATTGTCAATTATTTCCGAGAGCATTTTTCAACAACAAGTTGAGACGTGGCACATTTGTTTTCTATCTCAAATTCAATCGAAAACGCACGTAATCACCGTCTTGAAAATCCAATCTCGATTATGAAAACAGTTCTGTAATCACAGATCCGGTGTCGATGATTTTCAGCGGTCGACCTTGAGGACTGACAGTTTCGATATTGGGATCGATCTTCACTGCATGGCAGATCGACTGGAATACATCGGGAACCGTGACAGGCCTGTCTGTGATTTGCTCTCCATCTGGACTCGTCTTGCCAATAACTTGGCCGCCACGAATTCCGGCACCGGCCATGAGCAGGTTCGAGATCGTC
Organism: Planctomycetaceae bacterium; assembly: GCA_041753175.1. Taxonomy (GTDB): domain Bacteria; phylum Planctomycetota; class Planctomycetia; order Planctomycetales; family Planctomycetaceae; genus SXPC01. The sequence goes on along the minus strand of JBGSVC010000087.1, from coordinate 7,325 downwards.
GGGAAGTGGTCTCGTCCACCACGTCCGTTGATGCGGGGTGTGCGGCCGAATTCTCCCATCCAGATCACCAGTGTCGAATCAAGCATCCCGCGGTCTTTGAGATCCTTGATCAAGGCAGCCGTGGCTGGGTCAATCTCTGAAGCCAACTCAGGGACTTTCTGGAAGTTATCCTGATGTGTATCCCAGCCATTGGTGCGGACTTCAACAAAAGGAACACCCTGCTCTATCAGTCTTCGAGCCAACAGGCAACCCCGTCCAAAGTTGTTATGTCCATAGGCACTTTTTAGTGACTCAGGTTCCGAATCGAGCGTGAAGACTTCAGTCTGAGGACTGCGTACGAGAGTTGCCGTTTTCTGATAAACACGCAGATGATCTTCCACAAGTCTCTGATTTCCTGGCCCTGCCATTTCAGTTTCAAGTTGGGACAACAGCCCCAGACGACGCTGATAGCGACTGTCGGCCGTCGGGATGGAGAGGTTGGCTGGAGGTGTGCCCGGCGAATCGACAAAGAATGGATCGAGACTGACATCAAGATATCCTGCACCTGCTTCAAAACCGCGTCCGATACTGACGACCGAAGGCAGATCGGAATTTTCATGCGTCAGATGACTGGCCAGATTTGCTGCCAGTGAGGGATGTTTAGCAGAACCAGAAGGAAGATAGCCGGTATGAAGTTGGTAGCTGGCACGTCTGTGATTGCCCTCTTTATTAGTCAGCGATCGTATCAGAGCAAATTCATCCATGACACCTGCCACATTTTCCCAATGACTGGCCACCTGAACGCCAGGAATTTTGGTCGCTATGGATCTTGTGTCGCCACCATTGGCATGGTTGGATTTGGGATCGAAGGTCTCAAACTGGCTGGGCCCCCCTGACATCCACAACATGATGACGGCCTTGTTCTGACGTTTCATCTCCTGGGCCTGGAGAGAGATCATGTCGCGAAAACCTAGACAGCCGGCAGCGATCGAAGCCGCAGAAACCGTATGAAGGAAGCGCCGTCGACTCAAATGGCTTGAGCTGAGTTGAATTGACTCATGGCAGGAAGTGAACATCATGAAGACCTCTCAAGAACTGATGTAAGATCGTGCCCACTCGCATCTTTGGACATGAACGGAAAATGACGTTTGAAACGATAAACCTTCGATGAAATACAATTACTTTCCAATGTCACATCCTCAATGATTCTTTATGGACGCGTGATGAACTCCGTGGAGTTGACCAGCGACCACAGAATGTCTTCGTAGGCTTCCGTCGAGCCAGATCCGCTGCGGGCATAGGACAAGCAAAGCTCTAATTCTTTTTGGCTGGGGTAGCGGTTGAGCCCCAACAGATAAATCTGGCGAATCACTTCGACTGGCTGATAGGTCTTATTAAGGATTTGAGATAACGGGGTCAGCATCGATCCGCTCGTCACCTTTGCGACCTGGGAGGAATTCATCATAAAGAGTGTTTGTGGGACATCCAACGGGATATCATCCTGGTTCAAGGAAGGGTCAACACCGAAGACATAAGCAAATTGATCGCGAGGATCTCGGCCCATCATCATCATCTCTTGTGGAGAATTCGAAGTGGTTGTTGCATAGAGTTTGGTCCCGTAGACTCGAGCCAATGAATTGTAGACCTGTTCTGCTCGCAGTCTGATCGGAGGTGCCGAGGCAAATCGAGGAGAATCTTCGGCTGTGTCTTGTAGTCCTTGAGCACGTTGGTAAGCATCGGAACGCGTGATGGTCCTCACGAGCCATTTCGTATCGTAATGATTCTCCACAAATCCTTCAGCCAGGAAGTCGAGGACTTCAGGAAACTGAGTCGGGCGATAGGGGCCCATATCGTCGACATGCGCAGTGAAAGCTGAACCCAACAATAGACTCCAGATTCTGTTGACATAAGCTTTGGAGAAATATTGATTGTCTTTGCTGGTGATAGAACGAGCCAGCGCCATACGCCGGCCTTCGTCAGTCGTACCAAAGCGCAGCGGATGATCTTCGCTCGTGAACAGTTTGGGTAGAATTAAAGTCCCCTGAGCAGAGGGATCCTGAAGGTCAGGCATGTAATATTCTGCCCGACCATTATCAGCAAATTGCGGGCGAGGCGCTGTTTGAAGCTCTTTGGCTGTCAGCATGCCGTCAGAATTTTCATCGCAGTGTTCAATCAATGACGAGAAATACTTGCCGAACTGCTCACGTTTCATGGCTTCTGTTTTGCTGATCATCCCATCGCGATTGGTATCCATGAAACGCACGATCATAACGGGATTGTCAAAAAATGTTTTGGCAAATTGAGGACGAAACTCGTTCATCGAGATGACTTCAAAACTACGCGGGCCATCATCGCGATTGGTAACAACACGAGCGCGTGTGAAGTAGGCAGCAAGTTCGTGAAATTGTTCACGTTTCCAGGGATCGGTGGGGTGATCGTGGCAGTTGGCACAACTCATCTGAACCCCCAGCAAAATCCGCGACACTTCGCCAGCAATTTCGGCAGGGTCCCCCTGATGAGCGAATACGAGTGCAGTTTGACCATTCGCACGAACGTCACCCTGGGCAGTGATGAGTTCCGAGGCAATTTGATCCCAGGGACGATTTTGTTTGATCTGTTCGACCATCCAGTTCTCAAAACTGGATTGAAACGCTTTCGCGCGGTCGTCGGTGGCGTTGAAGTAAATGACATTCTTCCAATACCCGGCCCAGTTCTCTGCATAGAGTTGAGAATCGACAAGCTGATCGATCAGTTCAATGCGCTTGTTCTCGGAGGCATTTTCCAGAAAGGCTTGAACATCTTCCGGACGGGGAGGGATACCTGCCAGATCCAGCCAGATTCGTCGAAAAAACGCCTCATCACTTACTAAAGGGGCGGGTACCACGTGTTGTTCCCGAAATTTGATATCCAGCAAAGAATCGATCATCAATGCGGAAAAATCAGGATCGTGAATCCCAGGGTTCGCATGAGGCTGTGCCTGTGCGAAAAGCGATTGTGAGCCCAACACGCTCATCATTAAGGTGACACAAAGACTTTTCAATATGGTGTCGCGGGTGGAATAGTGATGTCGTGACGACATGCGCGTGCCTCTCAGGAAAAGTCAGAAGAAGAAGATCCAGATAACAGGAATCGATGAAATGCGTCGTGTTGAAGCTGTATGAGTATCGGTCCAGAATATGGTCGATCTCTGATGTGATTGATCGACTTGACACGCCTTCAAAACTCTGATGAGCAAGACAGCAGGGCGGTCAGAAAGTGATGTTCATGCCCATCGAATGTTCGATGGGCACTGAGACTGCGTTCAAGCTTACTCATCTACTAACAATATAACCCGGAAGACCTCAGACCGGTTTCGATGAGAATAGAAATTCAATCAGATTGGCTTAGAAAATACGAAAAGCTTCCGAGCACGATGATCATGTTGACACCGCCAGTTTGTCGACTCAAAATCCGAACTGCTGAAATTGCGATGATCCTCAAGCCAGACGAATCATATCGTTACGTTGCAATGCAAATGAAATCATGGTCAGAAAGTCGTTTGGCTGGAAGGACGTTTTGAGGATGTAGCCGGAGATCCCCAAGGCGGCGGCTTTCTGAATATTCTCTTTAACGCCATTGCCAGTCAGCATAATGACGGGAATCAGCTCTGTTTTCGTATTCGAGCGAATCGATTCTAACAACTTCAGACCATCCCAATTCGGCATTTCCAAATCGGTGACGATCAGATCTGGCATGAAGTGGGAGATCGAAATAATGGCATCAGCCCCGCTATCAGCCGTTCGGACTAGACATCGGGTACGCGCAATTGTTGCGATGAGTCTTAAAAAGACAGGATCATCATCGACGACGAGAACACGAGGACGTTGAATCATGACGAAGCCAGTTTAAGCGGAGCGTTGACTAAATTGACTACTTCTAGTTTCGGTTCTCTCAGACCAGCAAGAGGCATGGAACTTCAAATGTGATCTCATGCCGCCGTGTAAATTGAGGATAGTAACGTCTATAAGGGTGCTACATATTGAAACGAGAGAAAAAAAAGGTTCCGGACGTGTCTGATTTCATTGAAGGTAGAAACGAAAAATGCTGATCAGAGACATAGTCTGATCAGCATTTTTGAAGTCAGTCATTACAAACCAGGATTAGCGTTTTGCTTCGCCTTTGGTTGGTTTGCCGGCTGGTTTGGTTGCTGGTTTTGAAGCTGGTTTGGCTGCTGGTTTTCCGGCCATGGTGATAATCCCTTAACATTGGAAGTGAAAAATAAGAGCGGATACTCCATCTGCTCATGCTTCAACCAGAATGCATCTGGTGTGCCAATGACACAAAAACAGAAAAAAAAGGTTCGAACTGGCGTTTGAGCCAAGTTTGCGATATAGATCTTCTCGAATGGCTTGTAAGATCTTCAAATCCTGCCGTTACTCTCGTCATAATCGGTATAACAGGCCGACTCTCTTCGGCAACATTTACCGAACATAACTTCAAACTCGATGATGCCCTCCTATGTTAATCCAGGCATTGCTGCTGATCGACGATCGACTCGTTAAACGTCGACTCCTTGAGTTACTCAAAAAAGCCGACGCGATGCCCGATGCCGTCCGTCATGCCGAAGAATTACTCAAGCGTTTGTCTCGAGAAAGCTGCGATATGGTGCTGGTCAGTCGATCGCTGTTAGACGATGATTTGCTCAACCAGTTGCATGATTTGCCGGAAAACCCTGATATTATCGTCGTCAGCGAGCAGGAAGATCCCGAACAGCGTGCTCATCTTTTATCCAAAGGGTGTCTGGCTGTCTTGTATCAGGATCTTTCCACCTCTTCGATGCAGTCGTTGTTAAGCGCATTGGTATCGCGCCGTCGAGAACGAGCCATGGCTCGCCTTGATGGCGTCTCAACCATCGGTCCTCCCAAGTTATCGGACTTCGTTTCCGAAAGCGAAACGATGCGGACCTTCATGGCGATCGTCAAACGGGTGACTGCCAGTAACACAACTCTGCTGATCCTTGGGGAAACAGGCGTCGGCAAAGAGCGACTGGCTCAGGCCATTCATCATGAAAGTCCGCGTCAGCAAGGACCCTTCGTCGCAGTCAACTGCGCTGCTTTAACTGAGACGTTACTTGAAAGTGAGATTTTTGGACACGAAGAGGGAGCCTTTACTGGAGCAACCCGTTCACGTCGAGGATGTGTTGAGTTAGCACATAAAGGGACATTGTTTCTCGATGAAATCGGCGATATGCCCATGCATCTGCAAGTCAAACTGTTGCGTGTTTTGCAGGAGCGTGAAGTGCAGAGAGTGGGCGGAGAGCGTCCGGTTCCCATCGACATTCGTCTGATGGCTGCAACCAACCGGGACTTGCTCAAAGATGTTGAAGCCGGTCGGTTTCGAAAAGATTTGTATTATCGATTGAGCGTCGTCAGTCTGCAGATCCCGGCATTACGCGAGCGGCGGGAAGATATCCCTTCTCTCGTCGAAGGATATATCAATTACTTCAGAACTCAGATGGCCCACAATGCCGTCGGGATTTCTGAGCCTGCCCGTGTTGCGATGCAGAATTACGACTGGCCAGGAAATGTGCGGGAATTGATCAATGTGGTCGAAAGGGCGATGCTGTTATGTCGAGATCAGGAGATTCAACCCATCGATTTGCCGGTGGAAATCTCAGGAGCAATCCCCGAACAAGGGGAAATGCTGCAAGAACTTTCGGCCTCAACACAGGATAGTGTCGAACGATTTTTAACGAACGGCTGGCTGGATTGCCCGCTGAACGAACTATTGGAAACGATTGAACGCGTTTATCTGGACCAAAAACTACGTCAGACGTTCGGGCGCGTGGGCGAAACTGCAGAGAAATCCGGCTTGGACCCACGCGTGCTCTATATCAAAATGAAACGCTATGGACTCTCAAAAGAGCAATACAAGCGTCTCACAAACACGCCATAAGCTTTTCTGCAACATAATAATCACTGCGAACTGGACGACATCCCACGTTCGTTTGCGGAAATTGCTTTGTGAGAAAGCACCATCAACGTGGTGTGGGGATCAGTTCTGCTTTGACCGTTAAAGCCTCTTCACCTCGGGTCAACTGAATTGTGATAGTGGATCCTGCCGGTTTGTTGGCGAGGATCTGACTGAATTCAAGAATCGAAGAAATGCGTTGTACATCAAGTTGAGTAATGACATCGCCTGGTTTGATGCCAGCTTGATCGGCTGGGCTGGCGGGGATGACGTCTCGAATCTGATAACCCTGGACAGCGGCTGCGTCTTCACAAATCGTTCCCAAAAAGGGATAGCCCTTGGTTGCAGAGTTGGGATTGGCAGATCCATTAACCGTGACATAGTCCGGTCGTGCGGGCAATGACGCTGTCTTGACAGTCAAATCTTCAACGAGATCAACAAGACGATTGATGCCATGAATATTGACCAGATCCCAATCGTCAGCAGGAGTGTGGTAGTCGCCATGGAGTCCGGAAAAGAAATGCAGGACCGGAACACGCTTGTCGTAGAATGATTGTTGATCGCTAGGGCCTCGGCCGTAAGGTTGCTGTATGATATAGAGTTGATGTTGTTGCTGGGTGTCTGTGAGTAAAGAAGGCCAGACAGACGAGGTTTTAGCGCCAAACGCCACGACTCTGTTATCGCTGATACGCCCAACCATATCAAAATTCAGCATGGCAATTGTCTGGCTCAAAGGGATGGCGGGATTGTTGACATACGCTTTTGAGCCGAGAAGGCCCATTTCTTCAGCCGCGAAGGAAATAAAGACCACGCGCCGAGGTAATTTCTCTTCCCGTGCAGCCAGTCTTCGAGCGAGCTCAAGAATAAGTACCGTTCCAGACGCGTTGTCGTCGGCTCCATTATGAATATCGCCGACATTCCCACGGAGAGAACCAAATTCGCCGCGTCCGACATGATCGTAATGTGCACCGATGATAAGACATTCGTCTGGATACTGACCGGATCCCTCCAACACGGCAATCACGTTGCGGATCGTGGACTTGTTCGAGTTCAACGTAAACTGCCCAGAAATCTGACACCCTTCAAGCACAAAACTATCCGGTTTCAGCGACTGATCGATCTGTTGTTGGACTTCAAGCAACCCTTTCGAACTCGATTCCCGAATCAAGGTTTCTGCCAGATGCGACTTGATCATCATGACAGGAATTTTGAATTGATTGGAAGCCCCCCCATAACTGTGGCTGACGAGCACATCATAGCTGCGATTGCTAAGTTTTTGCTCCAAAGCAGCCAGTTGAGACGCTAAATCCTGGTTGTCAGGTGTCTGCTCGTCAAAGGTGCCGAGCCGGGATGCAAGCTCACGTTTTTCAGTTTCCAGCCGAGATTTCTCTTTCTGA
>JBGSVC010000086.1:0-2131 GCA_041753175.1 Planctomycetaceae bacterium | reverse complement strand
GCTGCGAAGAGTCAGATGCAACATGTAAGGTCCAGTTTCAGCGCCCTTTCCCACAGCAAGGATTGCCCCAGCACCTAACCTAGCGAGTTTAGTCTTATCGAGTACCTGGAGCGATAAACGACTACGTGCTGAGTTGGCCACGGCACGCGCTGCCTTTACCAGATCCGCTGGTTGTAAATCATTTGGAGGACAGTTCACCAGGTCGCGAGCCAGGGACACTGCTTGAGCACGGTATTCAGCCTCCGAAATAACGGGCTGCAAGCCGCGAAGCGATAGGTCCTCGCCGATAATAAGAAACTCCTTTACATCATTTCCATTACGACTCTTGGGCTTTTTATACGTCGTGTACTCGTAGCGACTAAGCAGGGCCCCCTCAGCTATGGCGCCGATAATCGTTGCAGATAGTGTAGTGTGTGGAAGTATAACAGCGATTTTTTTTGCTTTGTGAGAAGCTCCGGCATTTCGCGCGTCCCCTCCGAGCTTCCGCCAATCATCTAGGGATTCCTCACTGGTAAGCGCAAGCTTATCAATTCCTGCGAGGCGGATAACTTTGTGAGTGCCCGCCAGATGAATATCAAATCTTTTCCCCGGGCTCGGTTTGAAATCATAGTGTGTCAGGGTTTCAATGAGTATCCCGCCAGCCGCGTCATCTAGCTGCCTGAGAATGGTTTGTGATTCTTTGCTAAATGAGACGAGCGCTCCCTTCCCGGTTGATTTCTCAGCGGCTATAACCGGAACTACCAGGAGATCCGCCGCATTTATCAGAGAGCCTTTTGCGCGAGCTACCACTACCTTCATTTTACTTGTCCTAAGTTGTCCAGTTTTTAGTGAATGAGCGAATAACATCTGTCTGATGAAGCAGGATAGAGTATGGATTTAGCTCATTTTTATCCAAAAATAACATGTAACTCGTTCCGAGGAATAGGGCCTCCTGCCAACAGCACAAAATACTTATCGGGATTATCAAATCGGACGAAGGATTAGTGATGGCGCCAAGTTTAGGGTGAATTTATAACTATTGGAGGGTGGGCCGAGCCCCGGGGGCGTAGCATCGAGCACTCCCTTCGTTTGTTTATCTGCATCATATGCCCTTGTTGTAATCGCGAGGGTATTAATGCGGTAGAAAACTCGTTAATTGGAACCGAGGTTGGCGTAGTTCTAGAATGCAGAACCAAATACTTTACTGGCGGGGTGGGTCGGACCTGCAGCTAGAGCTCATAAAAGAGTTCAAGTCGCGTGGATTTGGTATCAAGCATGCGCGATCGATTGAAGATGTTCTCAAATCTGTTAGCCCCAATACCATAATTGTCGTCGATGCCAATGCCAGCGGCACCGAAGCAATTCAGAAGGCCAACGAACTGGCCCTGGCCGAGCAGCTCCATTCTTATCCTTTAATGTTTATTGCGGCGGATGCCCCTAAGCGATCAGACTCGCTCCGGACGTTATATAAGAGACTTCTTGCAGTCAGCACACCATTCAAGCCAGACAAGGTGTTCTCGCAGATTTCAAGTATCACTTCTTCGGTTCCGGATACTGTCCCGGATACTGCCTCGGGAGAAGCGGATTCATCGTCAGCGGCAAGTGCGGAGCCGGTCCCTGAGCCTATTGTTGAGGTTGCAAGTCCTCCCCCAACTAGCCCATTGGACCTGGTGTCACGGGGTAATTCTCTTAAAGACTTTGATGACAACGTCATCATGCCTCCTCATCCCAAACAGGTGCTTTTAAAACAGGCTCTTCAGCGACTTACTGAGGTCGATGAGTGGGCGGGAATTCATTCTAGACGAGTTGCCACAATCTCAGCCTCCTTTTCTGAGCATCTGGAACTCGCGCCAGAGCGCGATGGGAACATTCGCCTCGTGGCGCTGCTGCTAAATTGGGGATTCAATGATGTCGAGGGGGATTCCACAATTGCTCCAAGTGCGATGAGGAGATTTGACATATTTCGTGATTGGAATGAAGCCGAAACAGTCCTCGAAGTTGCGAAGGGATTTGATCGTACTGCTGAATTTCTGCGTGTGCGACTGGAAGATCCAATGGCGGCTGAAACAGTTCGTGCAATCGCATCGTTAATGAGAAATGACGATTCCGTAATACCATCATATGTTGCCGAGGATGCTCAGGTTGCGATGCT
>JBGSVC010000085.1:0-8862 GCA_041753175.1 Planctomycetaceae bacterium | reverse complement strand
ATCAAGGATTGATTTTCGGGCAACCGTCCGAGCGCAGAATGCACGCGTGTCGTTTCCAGGCTTTCTTCCTGTGAGAGATCTGGCAGAATCGTCGGTAAGCGAGACGAAAGCAACGTCTTGCCGGACCCGGGCGGTCCGAGCAATAAAATATGGTGGTTGCCAGCGGCTGCTATTGTCAACGCCCGCTTGGCAAACTCCTGGCCTTTGACATCTGCATAGTCAATATCATACCGACCAAACTCCCGCATGGCCTGATCCCAGGAAAACGGCTGTGGTTCGATTGCAAATTTTCCTGTCAGAAATCCGATTGCTTCAGCGAGCGTCTCGACGGGGATGATCTCCACTCCTTCGACGACAGCCGCCTCGGCCGCATTTTTTAAGGGGACAAGAATCCCTTTTAGTCCCATGTGACGGGCTTGCAAGGCCATTGAAAGTGTGCCTCTAGCGGCTCGCAGCGTGCCATCGAGTGCCAATTCACCAATCAGGGCATACTTCTGGAAATTGTCCTGAGCCATTTGATCGGATGCCGCCAGAATACCGACAGCAATGGGGAGGTCCAAAGACGCAGCATCTTTGGGAAGATCGGCTGGCGAAAGATTGATGACAATGCGATCAATTGGGCGTGAGTAGCCTGAATTGACCAATGCCCGTTCGATCCGAAAGACGGATTCTTTAGTTGCCGCCTCAGCTAAGCCGACCAGAGTCGTCTTCGGCATGGCCGCCGGAGAAATATCAACCTCGACATCAACAGTTTTGGCGTCGATGCCATACAGCGAGAACGAGCAGAGTTTGGCCAGCATGTGCAGTCAATCAATTGCAGTTAGAGAGAGCGAGTTTCCGTCGTCTTTTCCATTGTGCTCAATGATTGACACATGATCAAGTCGCAGGTGGTGCATACAGTTGCAACTGACTACATTTTGGACAGCGATACGCTTGGACGGGCAAATTCCTTTTTGCTGCCTGAATAACAGGCCCCAAAAAAGTTTTTTTAGTTATGAGGGTCCCGGGAAACCAACGAAACAGTTTTAGTTGATTATAATGCCCGCTATCCAGAAAGTGGCCAATTTCCATTTCGATTTGACAATCACGACACGTTGGAACCTGCATATGGATTTTCCTTTGAGAAAGTACATAATTGTCGTTCATTTCAAGAAACGTAGAGCGCATAAAAAAAGATCTGCCCAAAAGCAGATCTCCTCGTAATAAGTTAATAGCTCAATCAACCTAGTTCATTGCGGCTTTGGCTTCTTTAGCGGCTTCCAGGCTGACTTTCTTGGCGGCTTCTTCGCTGGTCAGGACGTTAATGCGTCGGCCTTGCTGGTCAAAGTAGACTTCTCCGTCTTTCAACGCGAAGATGGTATAATCCCGCCCTAAGCCGACGTTGCGACCTGGACGCCATTTGGTGCCGCACTGGCGGACCAGAATGTTACCTGCGATCACGCTTTCGCCACCAAATTTTTTGATGCCCAGGCGTTGTGCGTGAGAATCGCGTCCGTTGCGAGAACTCCCCTGTCCCTTTTTATGTGCCATCGCTCATCTATCCCGAAAATGACTGTGATCAGTGTGAATTGACAAAAGCAAGAACCCACATCGGGCCTTCCCTGTCAAGTCGTGCAGAGATACGCTAAAGTGATAAAGACGTTAACTTATTGCTCAGCAAGCAGTAACGAACATTTGTGCTTTAGGATTTCCTATGAGAATCACGAAGTTTAACCCTTTTGAACAGTTTTTCAACCTTCAAACTCCCTGATTATCTGTTCTATCTGGAAAGTCGTGGATGGTGATGACGGTGTCAAATCCGGAAAATGCCCTGAGAATGTGTCTGGATGCGTTTCTGAGGAGTCAATCTGTTGACCAAGCAACCATGAAATCTGCTGTCAGTCAGATCATGGATGGTCAGGTCGACGAGATCCTGACCGCCTCCTTTTTGACAGCGCTAACGCTTAAAGGAGAAACGATCAGTGAAATCACAGGTGCAGCCGAGGCGATGATTGAAAAAGCCACTCCCATCCCTGTCAATTCCACCGGCCTGCTTGATACCTGCGGCACCGGGGGAGATGGTTTGCGGACGTTTAACATTAGTACGGCCGTTGCGATCGCCGTTGCTGCTTGTGGAGTAAAAGTTGCTAAACATGGCAATCGAAGCGTCTCCAGTTCGAGTGGTTCTGCTGATGTTCTGGAAGCGTTGGGAGTCAATCTTCAACTCAGTCCGGAACAGGTTGGCGTTTGTGTGGACCAGATTGGCATCGGATTTTGTTTTGCCCCGCTGTTTCATCAGGCAATGAAGCATGCGATTGGCGTCCGCAAAAAGCTCGGATTTCGAACGGTATTTAACCTACTGGGGCCACTTACCAATCCTGCAGGAGCCACATTTCAACTGATTGGGACTGGGAGCAACGAACTGGCAGAAAAAATTGCCGGTGCCTTGTCCCTACTGAATAGAGGCCCTTGTATTGTCGTTTGTGGTAATAATGAGCTTGATGAAATCAGCCTCTGGGGGACTACTAAAGTTTTCCATGTCGATCAGGGGAAAATCACTATCGAAGAATGGACTGCGTCATCGTTTGGGTTAAGTTCGTGTACTCCTGCGGAACTTGTCGTCAGTGGCCCTGAGCAAAGTGCGCGGGTCATTTCGCAACTGATTTCCGGTCAAACTGGACCGGCGCAGGATATGGTTCTCGCCAACGGTGCTGCCGCTTTGCAGTTAGCAGGACATGCCAAGACTCTTCCAGATGGAGTCGAGATGTTAAGGTCCGCCATCCAGAAGGGACTCTTGACGCAAAAACTTCAAGAACTGGTCACTTTGACCAACCAGATGAAAGCTCCCTGATGGATTCGTCCCAACTCTCAATTCGTGAGCTTCAACAAACTATCGAAACGATGTTTGGCCACAAGGACTCCAGTCGCGGCATCGAAGGCACATTCATGTGGTTTACGGAGGAAATCGGGGAATTAGCCGCTGATTTGAGGCAGTATGCTGCTCTTAAGGCCAGCCAATCGACTGAGGTTGAACTTGACGCTCAACGTCATCGACTTTCCCTTGAATTTGCCGACGTCCTTGCCTGGTTGGTTACTTTGGCGAATATGTCTGATGTTGATTTGCAATCAGCGATCAGGGAAAAATATATCAAAGGCTGTCCAAAATGCCATCAGGAAATATGTCACTGCCAACTCAGCGCAAAACCATAATTGATGCGAAGTATATAGACATCTTCCTACTGTTCGAACTTAATTTTGCATATAATTAACTGATAAATTGACTCGGACAGGGTTTTCAAAATGACTTTGGGTTCATTAAACTTTAACTGAGATCTCTCTATGAAGGTCGAGTTGTTAGTTCATAACTGGTCGGTTATGACTTGCAGGTGAAAGGTTCTTGAAGATTCAATTCTGGATTGCATTTGTCATCACTTCAATTTTCCATCACTTTCGAGAGATCCAACGCCCCGGATGTCAACATTTCATCATTTCGGGCAAATCAGAGGCGCTGTTTTCTGGACAGCCTGATTTCCTAACAGCCTGATTTCTCTGTGTAAGGGAAACTAAACTCACATGTCAGAAGCCACGACGGATCGTTCTCGAAGACCGCCTTCAGTCCAGGGGCATGACCCCTATATGAAGGTCACTGTCTACGATCAACTGACGTCTTCCCTGCAAACGGTTGTCTTTTTTCTGATAGCCGTTGTGGGCATTCTTTATGCGATCTGGTTTCTCAATAAACCTCCTCGGGTGGAATCGCTTGTCCCAGTCGAGTTTGTCGAACTTGCTGGAGGAGATCTGAGTGGAGCCATCGACGAATCTCTCAATGTCGAATCCAGTGAAGATATCATTCCCGATCCCTCATTGGTCGAACAGGTTTCCGAAGAGGTGCAGTTAGAAGAAGTTCTCGATCAGGTTGTAGACATCTCTGATCGGGCAACTGAGATGGCTGAAAAACAGTTTCAGGAAGATGTCGTCAATGCAGGGCCAACAGGACGCGTCGAAGGGACTGGCCGAAAAGGGTTCGGAAATGGGGATGGAGAACGGGGCATTCCTCGTGAACAACGCTGGCTTGTGCGATTCACGGACAACAACTCAGTGGATCTGTATGCCGAACAGCTTCAATATTTTGGTATCGAACTGGGTGCCCTGACCCGTGATGGGAAACTGTTTTACCTTTCAGACCTGACAAAAGGCAAACCGACTGTCCGATCGGTCAGTTCCGGTGCCAACGAAAAACGACTCTACATGACGTGGCAGGCGGGTGATCGACAAGCCGCCGACATGGAACTCTTTGAGAGAGCAGGACTCAAACTCAAGGACGTCACTCTCTTTCACTTTTATTCTCCTAAAGCTGAGTCGGAACTGGTCCGCCTTGAAACCTCTCATGCCAATCGCAGTGTCGATCAGATCCGTCGCACGTATTTTGTTGTGCAGCGCGCTGGCAATGGCTACAAATTTGTCGTCACCCGGCAAACCTACTTCTAACTTTAGACTCTGTACTTATTCACCTCGACACTCAATTTGATAAGCGATTCTCCAACCGAATGCATCCTGGCTGTAGAGATCTCGCAAAGACACTGACCTAAGGATTGACAGCATGAATACCGCTGCTATTTTCGGCATTATTTCCAACGGGATTTACATTGCTTTGGCGGCAGTGGCGATCCATGGCGTTTATATGGCGATCCTGTGTTTCCGGATCGTCTCCCAAAAACGTTACTCTGATGCTGCCGCGGCTGATTTTCTGGATACCTCACGCGAATACCTTGAACGTCGTGACTTCGAGGGTCTTATTGAGTTATGTGATTCTCCTCCCTACTGGAAAAAAGCCCTTCCACAGATGGTCTCGATTGCGTTATTGAATCGCGATCGTCCGATGAACAAACTCCGGGCATTATTGGCCGAACGCTTTGATCGCGACATTCTCGCCGAACTCGAATATAAGATGTCGTGGCTCAACACGGCCGTCAAAAGTGCACCGATGCTTGGACTTCTCGGAACCGTGACCGGGATGATTCAGGCGTTCGGTAAAATCGCGGACAAACAACAATCTGGCGGTGACCCCAGTGGCCTGGCCAATGAAATCAGTTTTGCTCTCTTCACGACTGCCGTCGGCTTGATCATCGCGATCCCCCTGGTCATGCTCGGTGCAGCGATCCATATTCGCATGAGTCGGCTTCAATCGTCTGTTCAAAGTGGTCTGACTGAATTTCTCGAAGATCTGGACGCTGCCATCGATGAGTAATCGGTGTTTCGTTTCTTGAAGTGTTTCTTCACAAACGTCACAGGAGTCGAGGACTGATCGATGAGTTTATTCCCTGAGAATGGTGCAGTCAAAAAGAAACCTGCAGAAGCAGAACTCGATATCACGCCGATGATCGACGTGACATTCCTGCTTCTGATCTTCTTCAGGGTGACGTCCACGATGCAGCCAGACCCGGCGGTCGTCGTCCCCGAAGCCAAAAACGGACAGGGTGTCGACAGTCAAAATGCGGTCATCATCTCCATCCTCATGCAAAACGAACGTCCTAAAATCGTCTGTGCTGATGGCGATGGAAGCGAAGCGACCCTTGATGAAGTCACTCGTTATACCTCAGACGAGATCGGTGCTGGCAAAGAGCGGGTCATCATCAAAGCCGATCGCGCTGTTCCCTATGGTACTCTGCAGGAAGTCGCACAGGCTGTTCAGGAAGAAGTCCAAGACATAAAATTTTATGTCGGCGTCAATGATCTTTCGTCCCAATAATTACCCGTTGACAGGCAATGTTTCATCCACTTTTAGAGTAAAAAAATCATCCATGCCGATTAAGTTTCGATGTCCGTCTTGTCGGACAAAACTGAGCATCACTTCCAAAAAGGCTGGGGCCAGTGTTCCGTGTCCTAAGTGCCAGTCGATGGTTACGGTCCCCTCTCCCGAAACGCTCAGACGACTTGACCCCAAAACCTCCGGATCTGAATCAGCTCCCACCTCCGCTTCCCCACCCGATTCTCCTGTTGATGATCCCTTTGCCCTCGATGCTGACAACCTCGATCTCCTTCGCTCACTTTCGGGCGAGGAACAACCGCCAGAAACCAAGAAGTCTTCTCCCAAAGGTTCCTCCGAATCGGCTCCACCTGCCACTCGCAAATCAACTCCCCGTCCAGAATCCACTCCATTTGAGAAACCGCCATCAGCGTCTCATCGACTGGTCCGTGATGACGAGCAGGATGAAATAGATGAGGTCCTTGAATCGCTGGCTGAAGATGCAGATTCACAGACTCGGCCAGACGATCCATTCGACAATGAGGATCTTGATCTGAAGTCCCTGAGTTCAGGGGATCAGGCAGACGACTTTGAGCCTCCGTTCAAAGCACCAACGACTATTCCTTCAGTTGCAGCTCAATCGGAAAGATTCTTCGATGAGAAAATGGAAGACATTCTTCCACAACCTCAGGCTTCAAAGCCAATGCGTCCCCTGCGTGCCAGAAAAACGTCACGCCACCCTCAACACAGTGATTCGTTAGAAGAGTCTGAAGACTTCACGGTTCGACGCCCCAAAACCGATTTCGAAGAACTCGATCTTACTCCTATGGTCGACGTCACCTTCCTGCTTCTTATTTTCTTTATGATCACAGCTTCATTCAGTCTACAAAAGTCGATGGAAATTCCGGCTCCCGACCCTGATAAGGAAGGACTCAGCCAGACTCCACAGACCCTTGACGACCTTGAAGATACTTCCATCATTGTTGAAATTGATGCCAGGAATATCGTGATCGTCGAGGATGAACCACTTCGCGATATCCGAGATCTGGTCCCCCGTCTGGAGGATCTGATTCGAAACGAACAAAAAAATGAAATCGTCGTTACACCTGATTCGGCGGCCCTTCATGAGACGGTTGTGACTGTTCTCGATGCGGCCAATGAAGCAGGCATGCAACGTATCAGACTGGCCTCTAAAACAGGTGACGATTCATAATTCTCCCGTAGTAATTGCCCGCAGGCCGTTGAGTCAATCAGCGGCTTCAAAATGTGTTAGAAACTAAATTACTTCAGAATTGAACTCGATCTCTTTTGTCACAGACACTGCACTCAAGGAGTGAGCATGCCCGAATTGATTATCGATCGTCAAGGTGGCCAGTCGCAGCGGATCACGCTGGCCAAAGAGGTCACTGTCACGATCGGCAGCCACTCTTCCAACGATCTGGTCGTCTCCGGACCAGATGTCGGCACGATGCACGCGCGGATTTCCTGGAATGGTACTGGTTATGAGATCGCGGCTGCTAATCCTGAAGGCATCCGCGTCAACGGTGCACTTCAGCGCATCGCCCAACTCGATTTGCAGACACAAATCATGATCGGCGATGCCACGGTTCGTTTTGAGGATCCTGACCTCCTGGCGCAAAGCAAGAAACGCACCTTTTCCGAGGACGATCCATTCCTGAAACCGTTAACAGAAGACGAGATCGCGATCAATCGTCAACGGGCTCACGATTACGATCCCCCCTCGACTCCTCGCGACGCTGATCAGGGAAGTTTGATGCCTGATCTTGAGGATCAGAAAAAGGAAGATCAGCAGGCTCGACGCAGGGCCGAACGTAAAGAGAAGAAGCGTCAATCACGTCGCGAGCAACAGTCAGCCTCTCAACAGGAACCAGCCGACCCCTTTGAAGCCCTGGCGCGTGATGAACACAACGCTGATCGACAAGACGAAGAGCAACCCGACGAAACATCGACATCCAAAAAACGGACACGCGAACGTTCGGAATCGACCAGTCAGTCGTCTGACCCCAAACCGACACGCAGCCGCCATCGAGCCAAAAGACCGGGTGAGGAGGATCTCCTTGCCTCTCCAGTTATCCTGTCGTTGGGAGGGTTTGTCCTCGTTCTACTGGTGGTCGCAGGGACGTATGGTTTCCTGATTCTGCGTAACCTTGCTGATCAACAGCTCAAAGCTGCCGATACCCAACGTGAGGAAGGCAAATATCAGCAGGCCATCAAACTTTACAGTGACTTTTTGGTCGCATATCCCCGACACCGGCTCACCCCGACGGCCAAAGTGGCCCTTTCAGAAACACAGATCGATGCTCGTATCGGCGGTTCGTCCCCCGATTGGGGCGAAGGACTGGAGAATCTCAAAAACTATATCTCCAATTATAAGAACTTCGAAACAGAAGACGATCTGACTCCTCGCTTTGCTGAATATGCCTATCGCATCGCCGAAGGTGCAGCAGCCGATGCCGGTAAAGTTTATGATCGTAAACTCCTGGTCGTTTCCGATGATGCCTTTGGTGTTTGGCAACGTTATGCACCGGAAGCCGAAGAAACGCGGCAACGCGCCAGACGGGTCGAAGATCTGAGTAAACTCTCGACGGCGTCCATCATCAAACAGGAAACCCTTCTGGCGTCCATGAAAGCGATCGACGACGCTATTCTCGCCGGTCAGACTATGGTCGGCTTTGCGGTTCGCAGAGATCTACTGGCGCGCTACCCGGATCTGGCCAGTAGTAAGGAGGTGATGACGAGACTTCAAAAACTGCTTGACCTCGAACAAACCGCCACGACCCGTGAAGAATATACGAGCAGCGCCATCACGACGGATGTCAAAACGGCTAACTTCCAGATCAGCAGCCTGATGTCGCAGTCGCGAACTCGTTCCGATCGACGCTCGACAGGCAAGGTCATTCTCTCTCACCATAAAGATGTCTTAATTGGAGTTGATGCTGTTACCGGTGATCCGCTTTGGCGTCGGCCTGTTGGTCTTGAACTCCCCTTTCTTCCGATTCCTGTCCCGACAGTTCGTCCTGCCTATTTATTCGTCAACACTCGCAACCGCGAACTTCAATTGATCGAGCAAGCCAATGGCTCTCTCATCTGGCGACAACCTCTGGAAGAAAACGTCA
>JBGSVC010000084.1:0-13322 GCA_041753175.1 Planctomycetaceae bacterium | reverse complement strand
GGTCAACGTAACGTTGAATGCTTCGCAGTCGCATTCCAGCATCACGCGCAAAGGGGGCTCGTTGATCGATATAATCCTTTGCCACCCATCGATTCGGATCTTCTTCTAGCGGTATTGTTTTGAGATCATCAATCGGATCGTTTTCGCGTCGGCCTCTTCCAAAGATCCCCTCCACTATAATTTTGAACGGGTTTTGCCCTAGAACCAGCATCCTTGCCAGAGGCACTTGTGATTGTCCCGCCTGCAAGGTTTGGCCAGGCAAGTTCATTCCTACCAAGATCATCAATCCGAGCAACCATGCCTTCGGGCCTGGCGAGTTCTTGCGTTTCAGGTTCACAGGCACCGATTGTCTCCAACACAATAAATTGAAACAGCGTCGTCACCCATGAGTATACCTTTGTGTTGGTCAAATGGAATCCGAATCTGTTCGATCCGGGGCGAAAATACCTGCACTTGTTGGCGACTTCTCAACAGGAGAACACGTTGACGCCACCCGGATGACTATCCTATGATGGGGTTTAATAAAATCCCGCTGGTCTTACTTTCCCTCCAGAGTCATCGCGACAAGGATGTCACGCTCTTGGATAGCTCACAAACACGATCTTTTCGCAAGCCATTTTCGCTTCAAACGTGGGGGATTGTCGTCCCCTGGATTTTGCTGTCGACGTGCGCGGTCTGGCAGGCTTGTGATCGCCAGCCTGCCACTTATGGAGAGACGCTCGAACTCAATCCTCCTGTCATCGCGTCCACTGCAACCACAACTCCGACTTTTCAGCCAGTTTCGACGACCTCAAAGACATCCCTTCGCATTGGCACTTTTAACTTGCACAGCGCCAAAGGACGCGACGACGTTCAAAACCTTGATCGCTCGATTCGTGTGATCCCTTCTGACCTCGATCTTCTCTTTCTTCAAGAGACCCGCAGTGGTTTTTTTGGACTTCGAGATCACCAGTCGGAAGTCATCGGAAACGCGCTGGGGATGCAGAGCCTCTTTCTGCCCACCGAGCATCAATATTTTCACAACCACTTCGGCAATGCGCTGCTCTCACGAGTTCATCATCAATCGATCACTGTGATCCCTTTATCCTGCACTCAGGGCAAGAAGTTTCGCAATGCATTGTTGACGACCATCGAGCTTGATGGAAAACGGATCAACATTCTCGGCACGCATTTGGATCTTGCTGTCGATCACGATCAACAACTCCAGCACATCCTGAATCTATTCGAGTCACTTCAAGCACCCAAGATTCTATTAGGCGACCTCAACACCCGACAAAATAATCCTCTGATCACCGGCTATCTGCAGGATAATCCCTGTCAGGATGCTCATGCCCAATACACGCTGGACTCTTCGGGAGGGCATGGCGTCGACTGGATCATCGTCGAAGGGCTTTCTGTGATCCAGTCTCATCTGATCGATACCAGTGCCAGCGATCACCCTCTGTTGTGGGCCGAGCTTTCTCTGGTTCCTCAAACACAGCCCATCGCCCACAACCAGTAGTCGACTTCTCATACTCGATGTAACAGTGACAGGCTCTCGAAAGTAGTATTTCATGGACGTACAAAAACTCACACCGTTCGACTACCTGTGGCTCACGCTCTTTTGCACGCTCCTGTTTGGGATCTGCCTGGTCAGTGGTCGACCATTGAGCATTCATGAAGCCGTGCTGCCTCAAACCTCCCGGATTATGCTGGCCGACGGCGACCTCGTCATTCCCAAGACAGGTCAGGCTCCCTGGTTGGAAAGCCCGCCTCTGCCGCAATGGATTACCGTTGCCCTTGCGTTTCCCTTTGGGGCCTGCGACTCGCTGCTTGTCGCCCGACTCGGAAACGTGCTGATGGCGACTTTCATCGTCTTGATGACCGCCTCCATCGGAGGACGACTATTGGGCCGCACCGCCGGACTGCTGAGCGGATTGATCCTCGCGACGATGTGTGAATTCACAAAATACGCCTGGCTGGCCGAAGATGAAATCTATCTGTGTTTCATCATCACCTGTGTGGTTTTCTGTTTTGTCTCGATGGAATTTTCCGAGACGAGCACACGTCTAAAAAGTTCTTTACGCCCGTTGACGCTGGCTCATACAGTCGTTGGTTTTTTCACCGGGCGGCCGTGGAAAATGGTCCTCTTTTTTGTCCTGTTAGGGATGACCAATCTGTGCAAAGGGCTGCTTTTCGGAATGGTGCTGGCTCTCATTCCTTGTGTGAGCTTTATTGTTTTGCAACGTCGTTGGGTCAGACTTCAGCCATATTTATGGACCTGGGGTGTCCTGCTGACGATTGGCATCGCCATCGCCTGGCCTTATGCCAGCTATCTGCGCTATCCCGATGTGCTTGATGTCTGGATGTTTGACCTCGGCGGAAGAATGGATGGCAAGTACGCCGCCATCAATCAACCGCTGTGGTACTATCCTCTCAATCTCTTGTGGATGCTGGCCCCGTGGACGTTCGTCATCCCTGCTGCTTTCTATCTGACTGCAAGAAATGCCTGGCAAGACTCTCGTTCTCCTGAACGATTCCTGTGGTGCTGGGCGCTGCTCGTTCCTCTGGTTCTCAGTATTCCCCAAGGGAAACATCACCATTATATGCTGCATGCCCTGGCCCCCTGGGCAATTCTCGGCAGCCTGGGATCGATCGCGGCATATCGGTTTATTCTCAACTGGCCCGCCTGGCTGAAACATCCCGCCTGGAGCCTGCTGTCGATCGCGACTCCGGCCTGTCTGGCGATTGTCCTCTTTTGGGACAAACTCCCTGGTCCTGAGTCCATCTCATACGGTTTGCTGGTTGCCATTCCTGTGATCGCGTTCGTGTTGGCTTATGCCATCGTGCGCTGCCAACCGACGATCGCCGTGGGGACTGTGTTCACGGTTGTCGCCGGCCGTTACATCTTCGGCCACCTGTATGCGGGCAGCTATCTGGATAAAAATCGTCTTGATGCCTGGTTCTGCCAGAGTATCACCCAACACTACACGTCAGCGAATCAACCCACACCAGTGTTGCTGGATTTGGGTTTCCAGACTCACCGCGCATTCCTGTGCCAGTTTTACCTCCCCGACAACGTCACCCCACTCCACAATCTCTCTTTTCTGAAATCGGATCACATCAATTCTTCAGAGGCGTACGTTCTTTCGCTTTCAGGAAAGCAGGAAGAACTTGAGCAATACGGCGAGGTTGAAATCAAAACGCAAATTTCCACCGGGGCAGGGGGCAAACCCACGACTCACGATCGACTGACCCTCTATCACATCCGCTTTCCTGAAACGATCGAGCGTATCGCTACCGACGATCTCCGCATCAGCCCCATGCAGGGCATGAATCGCGCGGAAGGCCCGATCCTGCGTTAAAACATTGCATGATCATGCGGATTCACTTCGACTTCTTCGTATATTCCACATCGATGATTTCCACCTGACGGGTCTGCGGCTGATGTGGACCGGATGTCGATGGTCCTTGAGAATATCCGCTCGTCATGTTTCGGACTTCGATCGTCATCCGCTGGCTCAAATACGCTTTTGTAAACCGTCTGAGCACGATGCGAACCGGCGGAATCAGCAACAGAAACCCGACCAGATCGGTCAACACTCCGGGCGTGACCAACAAAATCGATGCCAGCAAAATGAAGACGCCATCAAATAGCGAATCGGCGGGCATCGTCCCTTTCATCAACTGCATGCGGATATCTCGCCAGACGTAAAACCCTTGCAACTTCGCCATGAAGGCCCCCCAGAACCCGGTGCCGATGACAATCAAAATGGTGATCGGCCACCAGATGATCTGGCTGAGCAGGTAGAGCAGATAGAGCTCTACCAAGGGGAGCAGCGTGAATAATAACACGAGTTGATAAAACAAATTCACGACCCAATGACGTTAAACGGCTTGACCTGGAACTCAGGTGCGGGGAAGGCTTTCTCTGAAACCAACTCCAGAACTGTCTGTCGACAAGTCAGAGAGTTGTTGTCCAGAGCCAGCAGGAAACCACATTTCCGGGATTCCGCAGTTGGTAATTTCCTATAGGCATTTTACTGTGAAACGTCTTCCAAGTCAGCAGGGATCACCTTGGCGAGCAATTTTGCGCGGGAATTCCAGCCAAAAGTATCCCATCCCAAAATGTCCAGTTCGAAGACTGCAACTGCTGCTGTCGGCCATTCCTCAAATTCTCCGCGTAAGCCACCGATCATCGTTTCAAGACCCGGATTATGTGCGACGATCATTACGGACTGTATCGAGTCATCTACCATGCGGATCACTTCCGAGATCACATCGGGCTCTGCATGATAAAGCTCATCACAATACTCGATCTGTGGTTGTGTGGTCCAGACGCCTCGCATTAATTCCAACGTTTCTTTGGTGCGTATGGCGGCCGAACACAGCACTAGCTCTGGTAAATATCCCTGCGTCTCCATCCACCTGCCAATCTGCGGAGCATCGCGTCTCCCCCGGGAATTCAATGGGCGTTGAAAGTCAGTGAGTCCCGGATGTTTCCAACTTGACTTTGCATGTCTGATCAAGACCAGTCTTTTCATAACACCAACTTTCAGTTCAACGTGCGCATCAACCCCACGCCAGCAATCTCAATTCAGGATTCTTCTGGCTGACTTTCCTTTCAGGCAGAGCACATCACTGCGACTCCGGTGGCAAGTGTGGTTCGAGCATTTGCAATCGACGACGTTGATGGTCTTTCCAGCGATGATCGGCCAGTTCGCACAGGGCTGTCTGCGAGCGATAAAGGTCTGACTTCTGTACTGGCTTTAATCGTCGATACGTCCCATCTGACTGAAGCTCCCAGGCATGGCTGTTATCTTGTAGTGATGTTGTTATGAGTTCCATCACTTTTCGTGCAGCGGCTTTATCCTCGACGGGCACGAGCAATTCAATGCGTCGGTCGAGATTTCGTGGCATCCAGTCGGCACTCGAAATGAAAACCCGCTCATCACCGCCATGATGAAAATACAAAATCCGCGGATGTTCCAGAAACTGATCGACAATACTGACAACTCGTATATTTTCGCTCAGACCGGCGACACCTGGCTTCAAACAGCAAATTCCTCGACAGTTGATCTCAATGGTCACACCGACACCAGAAGCCCGATACAGTGATTTGATCAATTCCGTATCGACCAGTGAATTCAGTTTCAACTTGATGTTGGCCTCAACTCCTTTTTTGCAATTCTCAATTTCAGCATCAATCATCTCCTGAATCCGCTCCCGCATACCAAACGGAGCCGCTTCGAGGGAATGGAATCGCCCAGGCAACGAGGCTCCTGTGACGGCGTTAAAAAACGTGACTGCATCTAAGCCCAGATCTTCATTGTTTGTCAGGTAGGAGACATCGGTATAAAACCGGGCGGTGATTTCGTTGTAGTTTCCGGTGCTGAAATGCAAATATCGTTGGATCGAATCGTCGTCATCTTTGCGTGTGATCACACAAACTTTTGCGTGTGTTTTCAACTCTTTGACACCATAGATGACCTGCACCCCGGCCTGCTCAAGACGCTCCGCCCAATCGATATTTCTCTGCTCATCAAATCGGGCTTTGAGTTCAATGACCGCTGTCACATATTTTCCCAACTGAGCTGCACGACACAAGGCATTGACGATCGGGCTATTTTTACTCGTGCGATACAGCGTCTGTTTGATCGACAAGACCTGGGGATCAACGGCCGCTTCTTCGATCATTCGAATCACCGGTTCGAAGGATTCATAAGGCTGCAGGATGATTAAATCCTGATTTCGGATATTGTCAAACATCGAGCGATTGTTATCGATCTCAGGTGTCTCTCGCGGTTCCCAGGCGGGACTGCGCAAATTTTCGTATTCTCGCATGCTCGTCAGCGACATCATTGACGAAAGTGCCAAAGGCCCATGCACGAGTTGCACGAATCGATCTTCAACGCTGAGCGTCTCCTGCAAAAACGTCTTCATGATCGACGTGACCGGGCTTTGGATTTCGAGTCGCACACAATGCGACTGGCGTCGGGCCATGACGACCTCCTGCATCTCAGCCATGAAGTCGTTGGTGTCATCTTCGTCAATATCCCAATCAGCATTTCTGGTGATGCGAAAGGGGGCACATTCGAGGATCGACTCGCGAGGGAAAAACTTGTTGATCATCATCCCGACGATATCCTCCAAAAAGAGGAATTCGTAGTTTTGCTGGCTCTGCAATTTGTAAAAGCGAGATAACGTCTGTCCTAAAGGAATGATCGCAAAGTTTCGCTCGCCGCCTGCACGTTCGGATGGATGAAGACGCACTGCGACTGCAATCGAACCTGAAAACATCAGCGGAAAATCCTCAGGCCCTGTCACCGCAATCGGCGTCATGACTGACAACATCACCTGATCGACATATTTCTCCAGCTCTTTGAACTGACGAGCTGTGATCTGATCTGTGGGAATTCGACGAAAACCAGCAGACGCCAGTTTGGGTTCGATCTCATCCCGATAACAGGCATACATCTGCTCATACATTTTCTCGACGCGTTTGCAGATTTCCTGCAGTTGTTCGTTGGGGGTCATCCCTGACGGATCGGGTCGATTGTTCCCACGGCGTGTCATCAATTGCAACCCGCCGATGCGAACCATAAAAAACTCTTCAAAGTTCGACGAAACAATCGCCAGGAACTTCAAGCGATCCAACAAGGGGAGCGTGGGGGAGAGTGCCTGATTCAAAACTCGTTGATTGAATTCCAGCCAGGAAAGTTCGCGGTTGAAAAAGTGAGGTTCAGGCATAAACGACATATTCTCGAACAAGGATACAATGTTTGATGGAAAGCAATGAATAATGAGTCTGTGAAACGAGGCTCCACGGAATCATCAGATGCTATCTAGTCTAACGCCTCTCCCCATTTGTTACCAAGTCATCCCAGATATGGATTCTTCAAATCGTTTCACCAGTGGGCAATCCAGGACTCGACCTGGTCTTGATGCTCAAACACCGTTAACACAGGTTCTCCGGGTTCGATCAGAGTGCCTGCCCGCGGTAAATCGGCAACCTGCACTCCGGATGAGAGTGCTTTCTTCCAATCCCAATCTATTGGAACCATCATTTTTCTACCTGCATACAGGATGCGTTTTTCTGTGGGGCCTCCGTCTTCAAATAACTCCATACTTGAAGACCAGCGCGGATTGACTTCGACCACACAGACCCGATCGTCAGTGACCACCAGATCCACTCCCACATATCCCGAGAGTCCAAAACGCTTCCTCAGACACGCCCCGATACGCGACAAACGTCCGCGATATCTTGATAACGTCACCTCTTCGACCCGCCTGGCTCCTCCATACAAAAACTCTCCGTCTCCGGGTCGGTTGGCAACATGCAGCCATGCCATCCCCAGCAACGTCACCCCTCCAAATCGATCAATCAAATACGACGCCGAAGCGGCTCTCCCTTCACAAGACTGTTGCCAGTAAACCTCGCGACTGGCTTGAAACGCCCGCGTGTCTCCGGGGAACGACCAGCGCGTGATGCCTGTTCCGCCGAGGCTTTTCAGAGGCTTACGCATCCATTCCCCCTCTTCTGGCAACTCATCACCTCGACGAATCGAGAGGAAATCCAAACCATCTGACTGTAAATACGATTGCAACAAGATCGGATCTCTGATGCGTCTGAGAACCGTCGAACCATTCCCCAACACACGGCGTTGTGTTTCAATTATTTCGATGAGCTCGGGCCAATTTTCCAACCCTCCTGTGTAACGAAACGGTATGCCGCTCGGGAACTTCTGCAATTCTTCTATTATAGTGTGGGGATAATTGTCTGGCTTTAATAATGTGACGCCCACTGCCGCCCAGCCTGTATCGACATCTCCATACAAGTCCATCGCCCAGGGCTTTTTTCCCAATTTGCGCATCGCTTGACAGGCCCCTCGAACGCTCCCCCCGGCGATGATCACATCAGGTTGTTCTATTTTGCTCATAACCGATACTTCAACCCCGTATGAATTTTGGGAATCACCATGTCAAAGATTCGCCTTTTTGTGCGTTATGCATTATCTTATTTGAGCCTGACGCACCATTAAGAAAAGAGACGAAAACCGCTCGTGCAGGACTTTTCTTCTAGAACTACAGGCCCATCGGTGAAAAAAGACTCGTCATCAGCCCTTTCCTGCACATCCAAATTCGAACTCTCAGCAAAGGATTCAGACCATGATCATGAATGTCGGAGAAGCTCTCTTCGGTGACGGCAATGAAATCGCACACATTGATCTCCTCATCGGTGATAAGTCCGGCCCTGTCGGCGTCGCCTTCGCCAATGCGCTCGCCAACCAGTCGCATGGCCATAGTAATCTCCTGGCCGTGCTCGAACCAAATCTCCCTTGCAAACCATCGACCGTCATGATCACCAAAGTGACCATCAAAGGTGCCAAGCAGGCCGTCCAAATGTTTGGACCTGCTCAGTTTGCCGTCGCCAAGGCCGTCGCCGACAGTGTGGCAAGTGGTGTCATCCCGGCAGATCAGGCTGAAACATTGTGTATTGTGTGTGGCGTATTCATTCATTGGGATGCTGCCGATGACAAGAAGATCTTTGAATATAACTACGAAGCGACCAAACTTTCCATTGCGCGCGCGATGAAAAATGAACCTGCAGTCGCTGAAATCACTGCGAAAAAAGAGACCGCAAAACATCCGTTTTCTGGGATTTAAGTGTCCCCTTGATCGATATTTTCATGCTGTCGACACACAGGGGGGTGACATTTCATCCCCCTCGTTTTTACGCGTCCAACTCATCGTGACTGGGATTCATCTAAACGTCGAGGATCGATGAAACAAAAAATCCTTCTTCATCTTGATACAGACCCCCTGGCGAGCACGTTTGATCGGATTGTGGCTATCGATGCCGGCGTCGATGTTCTCCTTTCTCATCCCTTGGTCACTCCCGAGAACCTCACGCCCATCGTCCATGGTGCAATTTTTACTCGTGGCCCCGACGATCTCAAATCGACAGCCATCTTCATCGGTGGCAGCGACATCAATGCCGGCCAGAAGCTTCTCGATAAGATCCAGACGCTTTTCTTTGCCGACAGGCGCGTCTCTGTGATGCTTGACTCCAACGGTTCGAACACTACGGCAACTGCTGCCGTGCTCTGTGCCGCCCGTCATATGTCGCTCAAGACTGTCCGCGCTTTGGTGTTAGGGGGAACTGGTCCTGTGGGACTTCGTGTCTGTCAACTCCTTGCTCGGGAAGGGGCACAGGTCATGCTGGCGTCGCGCGAACTGGAACGGGCTGAAACTGCCGTCGCTCAAGTCCATGGAGCACTTCCAACAGACGAGATCTCTTCAACAGCGATAACGGCCGTCTCAACGCAGAACATGCCTGCAGGTGATCTGCTCAAAGAGGTCGATCTGCTCATCTCCGCAGGGTCCGCCGGCGTCTCGATGATTGATGAGAAAACCTGGTCAAGCGCGACAGCGCTCAAGGTCGCCATCGATCTCAACGCCGTACCGCCCAGCGGCATCGAAGGGATCACTCCGACAGACAACGGCGCTGATCATCATGCCAAGGTCTGCTACGGAGCGTTGGGCGTCGGGGGATTAAAAATGAAAATACATCGAGCCGCCCTCCAGGATCTTTTCCACGACAACACCCACATCCTTGAGACGTTTTCACTCTATGAATTTGCCAGCAAGACGCTGTCGTCATAGATCTGCGGCTAGCATCCGCCACAATCCAGCGATGTTCTGAATTTAGAAATTGCCAAAATCATTTCACCCTCAAACAGCCTCTTGCAGCAGCCTGACAGTGACAGGTGATCGACTGAGTTCGGTCGACACATCGACGCTTCTGGAACGAGATTAATCATGATCGTTGAGTGTCGCAGGCGAGGTGAGTAAGCCGATTGGGTTTGGGGGCTAATGTTGGTGGGAAAGCAAGGGCAGATGCGGGCTTTGTACTTACCTTGCGTCTGCCGTGCTGGGATACGCTTAAAGCAGCTATCCCAGCCTACCCGGGTTATTTTATGAGTCGTAAGTATGGCTGGGATTTGAAGTTAATGAGCATGCCAGCCTGCCAGGGAAAGCGGAGGAAATCAACAGACTGCTTGGCCGCTATCTCGATAAAATCTTATGAGCTTGTCAATATATAAGTCGTGAGAGCTTGCAAATAATATATCACTACTATCATACTCGAAGTTCCAAATGCTATAAAATAATTGAATATTACCCAGAAAATCGCTAACTTGTATCGTTAAATCGAGGATTTTGATTTGATCTTGTATTGCACAACCGCCATTAAAGCATGAGATGGTCCACTCGTAATATTCAGAATTTCTGTCAATTTCATATAATATTTTTTCGTTAAAAATGTCTGGAGAAATTAGCCAGAAACTGTGCGTACTCTTCTTAGTATAGTAAATACTCTGTTCGTCTAGGCATGATATTGAAATTGGATAAGAAACACTCAACCCAATGTTTTGATTTCGTGATAATATACATTGAGTAATGAGTTTTGCATTTAACTCTTTCAATGGGATTTTATGCCTATGCCATCCCGAACGCCAGTTACCACTAATCACTATTTTTCGAGTTTGTTTTGCCGAGAAGATCTGATCATAATTAGAATTATCTCCAATTACGCAGTTTTCACCAACTCTATAATCATAAATTGATAGGCTGTTCAACTTTTTTACCTTCGGTTTATTCCTTCCAGAGGAATGGGCCTTGGCCTAATAATTGAAATCAGGCGGGGTGGCATGTTTGCGGTTGATCAAACTCAGCGTGCCATGCTCACAGCTTTGGGTGGAGCATTTGATTATACCTCTTGATTGAGCGTCAACCAACTTTGCAGGAGATGCTTGCTCAAAGCCGGAAACTTGGCATGGTCTTTGATGTTAATGAGCATGCCAGCCTGCCAATTCAAGCGAATTCATGTATTGTCTTACTCTGTCTTCATACTTTTGACGAAGGAAATAATTTGTCCATCATTCGAAGCGACTGTTCCGCCAAAGGAGTCTTTGTTCTCTCCTAATCCAATCATTAAGGAACCATTGGTATGTAAAAGACTTATAAATGGCAGGCCTTGATCTAATCCAATACATATACGAGGTATTCCATTTGAATCAGATAACGTAATTCTAGGATCTTCCGAATCACCAATGAGATCTATCTTTATAACTTCAATGCCATTTGAATTTACTATACTATTCTCTTTCATTTTCACTTCCTATGGATTATCTGGCGGATTCAAATCTACAGTGCACGTCGGGAGGGTCAACATGTAGCATCCGTGGGGTGGTTGGTTTTGGGATCAATCATCACTCCTGACGCAGGAAGCCGCGAGTGCCACACTGTTACATTACCGCCTGCGAACGCGAGTCGATGGTTCGTCTTTTCGACGATGGTCGTCTTAAGCGATATCGCCCGGAAGTAATCCAGCCCAGTCTCTTTGTCGAACTCTTGGCTAGTCAACCGGGTCTTGCAATCGTAATTGCTGACGTTGCACAAGTCGACTGCAAAATCTGGACCGAGGGCGATTGCGACGGAGAGGGGCCGTTGGGGTGTGAGCTATGAGTACACCGCAAGTTAGCGGGTGAAGCCGATGTAGAACTGGAAGATCTGGTCGTTGTCGAAGTCCTGTTTGACAATCGGGAAGGCCCAGTCGAGGGAGATGGGGACTGGTCCCATACCGGGGATCAGGAAGCGAACGCCGCCCCCGGCGGTCATCCGAAAGTCGTTGAAGCCGATTGTTTCTTCGACGGTTCCAAAATCAGTAAACGCGACGAGCCGGACGTTTTCACTGACAGTGACGGGGACCGAGTATTCGACGGAGCCCAAGGCCATGAAGTCGCCGCCGACGCGTGTGCGGCCCTCGACGGGGCTTACGCCACGGAACTGGAAGCCACGGAAGGTTTGGAATCCCCCGGCGTAGAAGCGTTCAAAAATGGGGGTATTGTCGGTGGTCCAGCCGATAGACCCACGCAGCGAGAGGATATGTTTTCCTTCGCCATCAGGACGTGAGTAAATGGTGTAATATTGTTGGGCCGAACCTTCCAGCTTGGTAAACGAGAATTCGGCGAACGCCTGCTCAACGGATGCCTCCAGGTAAGTTCCTTCGGTGGGCATTTGAGAGGAGTCGCGTTTATCCCAGGCAAGCGCGCCGCGAACAGTCGAGAGAAAGTTATCGCCGACGACTTCGGCGAGTCGGTCGGGAGTGGGGACACGTTCGCCGCCGATGCCGACGTTTTCCAATCGCAAGGCTGTTGAGGCCGATAGATACTTGGTCAACAGTCGGCCGACAGTCACACGACCGCCGAGGCGATTTTCACGCCAGTCATCAAAGAATCGGTTGTAGTAGAAGCCACTGACGCCCAGGCTGTAGTCGGTGTTGAGAAAGTAGGGATTGCTCCAGCTAGCCAGATAACGGCTGACCTGATTTCCGGGGACGGCTTCGATACGGAAGTTTTCGCCGTTGCCGCGGAAGGCGGAACCTGACGAGATGTCGGCGAAGCTGGTGGGGACGTTGGTGATATCAAAGTTTTGTTCTTCGAGGACGATGCTTCCAATCACGCCCGAATCGGAGTTGACTCCGACTGAGAATTGAAGTCGACCGGTACGGGCTTCCGTCAGGTTGATATCAACGTCAACAAACCCGGGCGGTTCCGGGTTGCGAAGTTGCTGACCGAAAACGTCTCCCTGGGGAGACTGGTTATAGACCGGGTTAGGAGGGGACGTGTAGTTGTCGTAACTCTGCCCGCGAATGACGGGGGCCTCACTGGTCAAACAGATGAAGTCGGCTTCGTCGATCGTGGGGATGGGTTCGAGAGTAAAGATGTCTTCGACTTTTGAAGTGTGATGATTGATGAGTGTCGGTTCAGGCTCTGCAGTTGGCATGCGCTCGGAGGTGTAGGGGTTGGGTCTGTGGGGGAGTTCTTCCTCTTCCAGAAATTTTGTCAATCGGCTCATCGATCCCTGTGAGAGAGTGGAAGGAGTCGGTATGGAGTGGGAAGGTGATGGAATGCGAAGTGACGTTGGTTCGGCTGTCGTGCGTGAGACTGGGAGCGTCGACCAGACTGGTTCAAAGGCAGGGCTTTGGCCACGCAGGAAATAATCATCTGCCGAAACATCGCTGGAGGCATAAAGCTCGGGATTGTCGGTTGGTCTGAGATTGAGATCGACACCGCCGTTGGCACGATCCCAGATAGGAGATCCGCCCAGACGGGCTTTGCTCAAGCGGATAGCCTCGGGATTGGCAAGTTCACCAGGAGAAAATCTGAGTTGATTGAGTGCCACCGTTTCCCGAGTGTGGGGATTGGAGCCTTCGATATGAATGTTGATCCGCCCGATGCGGTAAACTTTGTCTTCGCTGATTTGATATTTCAAATCCA
>JBGSVC010000083.1:0-6315 GCA_041753175.1 Planctomycetaceae bacterium | reverse complement strand
GGTGGAGGCGTTAGCAGTTTCCTGGGCGCGGATTTCGAGGGAACCAAAGGGGGTGGGCTCGCCGCTGGTCAGGTCAACCACTCCGACATGTAACCCCTGAGCGATGGAAGTGGCAATAATACCGCCGACGCTGATTTCTGCATCGTCAGGATGAGATGAGACGACAAGCAGATCAAGATCATGAGGGACGAGCATGGTGAATTGGCAACTTTCTGGACGTTGGAAATGATGTAGGAATTACAGATGTCGGCAGGCAGGAAAGAGAACGTGCTCGACGAAAATTCGTCGTTCGGTTATAGACCGCTCATTATCTGATGCAGAATGAGTCAGACCTCCACGTTAAGACTGTTGTTTGATCGATTGGATTCAAACAGATGATGTCTCGACTTGTATGACGTTTCCTGTCTGCAATTCTGCATTGACATTGGACCAATTCTATGTGCCTGAGACAACTTCTCTCCCGTCGTCGCGTATTGATTGTGACGATTTCGACATTGTTATGCACGGGTTGTGCAACGATGCAGTCGAGTTGGCGCACGATCGTCAATTCGATGACACCGGATTCCGGCTATTACGATGACGATACAGACAGCGATGATGACTCCTGGATTTCTGAAGCCGGGGTTGAAGCGAATCGGGATGGAATGCGCGAGAAAGACCCCGATCCGCTGAGAAAATATCTCTCCTCGCCCAAGGCCATGAGTATCGAACGTAATCTGGGTGTGGAATAGTCCGGTTTCAATGGTTCACTCAATCCTCGATTATTTGATTTGACTCAACAGGGATTTGGCTTTTCGCTTCCACTGACGATGACGGCTATTAAAGGATGAGGGGCTGGCTCGAAAATCAACGAGCAGGTTTTGAAGGACATCTTTGGCTTGCGGAGTCTGGTTGTCTTCGAAGAGGAGTTGAGCCAAACGATAGCAGGCTTCCGGTTGACGCCAGCGTTTGAGGTGCTCACTGAAATGGTCGCGGGCCTTTTGGACCTCTCCGAGTTCCTGGAGCGTCTTGCCGTAAGCCATTGAGACGTCGCCGAATTTGTAACCGGGATCTTTCTCGAGAATGGATTCCAGGAGTGGTTGAGCCTCTTGATAGTTTTTGAGAGCCATCTGGCTGCATGCCATTCCCCACATGGCCTGAATGCTGAAAGGGTCTTTTCTGAGTGCGGCTTCAAATGACTCTTTTGCCTGTGGCCAACGTTTGAGGCTCATCAGCTTTTCACCGTATTGGACGTGGTGGTAGGCGTTGCCAATCTGGATGGTGGCCATTTCGAGACGCTGGACCTCTTTGCGATTGGACAAGAAATTGAGAACGACAGGCTGGTGATAACTGCGATTCGGAAGGTAGCGGGCAAAAAAGTAGACGAAAGGACCGATCCCCTGGATAATCAAAATAATCCAGAACCAGAAATAGCGATCGGGATCGCGCTGAATGCATTCGAAGAGCATCCACAACATGAACGCTGTATACAGCAGACCGAGGAGACTGCCCAACCATGGCATCACCCAGTAACCAGGTGGCAGGATCACGACATCGGGAGAGTACGCGGGCGACTCCTGAATCAAAAACAACATCGCCATCATGATGCCCTGCATGAGATTATCCAATACGTTGATCGATCAAAGTCGACAGCAAGTCTGTCAGATCAGCAAAATCATCGACGAGCGTTCCAGACTACTCGAAGATAACAGATGGGATCAAGCAAGCCGATATTATGAATTGCTGTTGTGAAGTTGATTAAGGACTGCCGGGAGGTCATGAAGGTGATTGATCGTCAGGTCGGGACGGCAGGTCGCATGGGGTGTCATGAAGAGTGGGTATGTCGTTGTTGAGGCGCGATAGGCGTGTTCCTCGGGTGAGGACGTCTGCCAGGCGGGTGCCAGATGGACTGGCCAGCTGAGGAGTGCTGTTTTCATACCGACGTGTTGTGCGGGCGCGACGTCGTTGTCGAGTCTGTCGCCAACCATAAGACATTGACTGGGAGCAACGTTGATTTGAGAAAGAGCCCACGAATAGAGTTGAGGATCTGGCTTATGCATGTCGAGTTCGTCGCTGATCGCGATGACGTCGAAGAGGTTGTCGATGTCTCGACGTTTCAGGCTTTCGCGGGCTTCGGCGGGCTGATTGGCAATAATCCCCAGTCTGTAATCCCGATGGAGCGCGACGAGCATCTGACGTGACTGCTCTGAGAAAAGGTGGTTTTCGTCGTAGCTGAGGAGAAGTTCTTGGCGGAGCGTCGCCCGAAAGAGTTCGTGGTCGTCGGGAGTTAACAAGGATTTGGCGATTTTCTGGTGAATCCAGGAGTGACCTGCCTGAGCCAGATGTTCGCGTTCGCGCATGAGTTGCTCAAAAGTCATCTGACTGCCGATTTCGACCAGATGCTGATGAAGTCGCCAGTAGGCGTAGTAATTCTGACGCTCGTCATTGAACAGCACGTTGCCGATATCGAAGAAGATCCATGTGAGTTCGGGCATGGGGATTAGAAAAATCCTTCTGAAGAAAATCGAGAATGTCGCTGGTTATTCCAGGGGTCGATCGAGTCCATCAAACAGACAGCTTCCCAGTCGGATGATTGTGGCCCCTTCTTCGATCGCGATTTCGAAGTCGTCACTCATGCCCATCGAGAGATGTTGCATTTGACGATGTGGAGGGAGTTGTGCATTTCGATCGTCCAAGAGTTGTTTGAGTCTGCGGAAAACAGGACGGGCCAATTCGGGGTCGTCGGTGAGAGGGGCCATGGTCATCAGGCCGTCGATCTTCACATGTCCGTCAACATCAAAGTCAGGCCAGAGCTTGATCAGTTCGTCGGGTTTGAAGCCATCTTTGGAATCTTCTCCCGAAATGTTGACTTCAAGCAGGACGCTGATTGATTGCTGACGACGAAGAGATTCCTCGCGGAGTGTTTCCAGCAGACGCAGCGAATCGACAGAATGAATCATCGTCACATATGGCATCACCGCCCGGACTTTGTTGCGTTGTAAATGACCGATGAGATGCCAATGGATATTCGTTGAACATCTTTGGGCGCGCTCGATGAGTTGTTGCGGCCTGCTTTCTGCAATCGTCGTCACATTGAGAGACAGGAGAGTCTCGACGACGGGCAAGGGAGCATATTTCGTCGTCGGCAAGAGTTGGACAGAATCGGGCGAACGGCCAGATCGCTGGCATGCTGCTGAAATCCGTTCACGAACCGCAGACAGACGAATTTGAAGTTGATCCTTCAATGGATTGGGAGGCTGGAGCATGAATTAAATCTGACAAGTGAAGTTGAAAGGTCCATCAGACCAGCGAAGTTATGCTTTAACTTTAGTCCGCAATGTCAGGATTGCCAACTCTTCACGTTCAATCAATTAAGGAACTGGCTGGCTTTGAATAGATTCGATATAGGAGAGAACCTCGTAGATTTCGTCCTCCGTAAATCGATCCAGGAGAGCTTTAGGCATGAGCGAAGTTGTAGTCACCGACATCTCTTCAATGTCGCGTTTGTTGATCACGCGGGGAGAAGTGGCCTCAGGGTTATCGAGTAGTGAAAGAGTGTTTTTGTCTTCCGACACAACAATGCCCGTGAAGACATTTCCTGAGGAGGTGATCACCACTTTGACGAGATACTTGTCATCGATTTTATGGGAGGGGTCAAGGATTTCTCTGAGCACGCCAAGTCGATCCCCTTTCCAGCGCGTCAGGAGGGTATCGAGTTCTGGTCCGACTTTCCCGCCGACCCCTTGGACCTGATGACATTGGGCACAGGAGGCTTCGACGAAGAGTTTGTGTCCGATCTCGGGGCTGCGGCCGAGTAGACCCTGATCGAGTGTGTTTTTGAAATCGTCAACAGACCAGTTTTTAACGAAGCTGCGATTGCTTCCGATAGGATCTTTCGGAGTGACGGGATGAGCCAGAAAGGCGTCGAGGTCGTCCACAACAACCATCACGCCATACATGCGCATCCAGTGTCGGGGGAACGTGCAGACGTAAGGATATTCACCCGTTTGAGTCGGGGCTTTGAATGTCAGCACTCCTTGCTGGTGGGCATCGATCATGTGAGTGGCGTGAAGAACTTCCGGAGATTGTGGGACGTAGAGTTTCTTCTGGAATCCAGGAACAGGTCCAAGGGCAGCGCCTTCTTCGGCGACGAGTTTGAGATTGCCGGGCGTTGTGATCACGAGGTTGTGTGGCATCAGATCTTCATTGATCAAAACGACCTGGACATCCCTTCCGGCTTGAACGGCAAAGTAAGGGGTGTCGTAACGCATCTCTTCTTCGACAGTTCGAATCTGCACGACACGAACGGCGATTTCACGCAAGCGACTGCGAAACTGGCGCGCTGTCTCCAAGGGCATTCGCGTTAAGAGTTTGTCGGCCAGTTGCATCGAGTTGAGAAATTGCGGAGTCGTGCGTTTGGAGGGAGGTGTCTTTTCGGCATTAGAGACGACACGCTGCGCCAGATCTGTGACGACATCCAGTGGCCACGGACTCTCGTGAAGTCTCAACATGGCATCGACGGCAGCGACTTCATAACGAGATTCCTGATATTTGCTCGCAAGAGTCAAAAAGAACTCTTGTGCGTTCTCGGGAAACTTCGGAGCAACACTCATCGCGGCGATGACGACAGATTCATTTTTTGATTCATTCAGAAGCTGATAGACACCCGGACGATAGGACTGCAGAATTTTGAGATCAGAGATTTGTTTCAAGCCTTCCAGAAGATCGATCTGGGATTTGCCTTTTTCTTGAGGAAGATTCCAGACGACATCGACAGGCAGACACAGCACAAGGGCGGCGTAGGCGCTGGCTTTGGTCTGAGAGTCGATGGAGTTTGGATCGGTGTTCTGGACAACTGTCTTCAGGCGATCGGCATTAGCGCGCAGTGCCTCGACAGGTTGAGTCAACAACAGGTTGGCCAGACTGGAACTGGCGGTCGATTTCTGTTTCGAGGATTGTTTGGCCAGTGTCTGCATCGTGTTAAGAATCTCTTCGACTTCATTGCTCTGATGAAACGTGGTCAGGGCGGTCAATGCTTCTTTGAGAATATTCGGAGAGACGTTTTCTCGCATCAGGATGGCGGAGTAAACGGGTTGATAGAGTTCATTGTGAGGATCACGCGGGATGGCGAGAAGTTCGGCTGTCTCAAGACGATTGAGTTGATACCAGACGATTGCTTCAGACTTGTCCAGGAAAATAGTAGGGGCTTTGATGGTTGAAACTGATGGACTCTCAGCCGGGCTGGCGTGCGTATGTCCGTGCTCGTGCAGTGTCGCAGTCGTCAAAGAGCCTGTTGGGGATAAAGCTCTCTGGGAATTGAATGTCTGTAACCCTGATGCATACATCGAGCGATGCTGTGATTGTGCCTGACACAGCGAAGCTGCAAGCATCGAGGATGCAATCATTAAAGTAGACAAGTAAGTCAGTTGTTGTCTGGTCATCTCAAATTATCCGCAAGGGAGTAAGGGAGCGGTTGGAAGAACGTAGGCGTGGAGAAGCAAACAGCAGTGTCTGACGACTACTCTGAGAAGGGGTAAGGATCATCGAGTCGTTTCATTTCGGTTTTCAACAACGTTTCTAATTCCAGGCGTTTGGCCGCAAATTCAGGACGATCTGCCAAATTCTGCTGATGTTGTTCGGGACGGGTGCCGGTCAGAGAGACGACGCTTTCGTCATGATGTTCGATTAGAAACTCATGAGGATTTTCTTGGAGGTTGAAGAGTTGAGTTTGTCGAACGCTGCCGCCAAGGACATCATACTTGATTAACTTCCAGCCATCAGCCGTCTTGATGCTGCGGATTCCAGGTTTCGTGCCTCCACAGTAAACGCCATAGAGCGTGTCACGGATACGCGGTGTTTTTCCTTCGAGGACAGGACGAAAGCTCAGTCCTTCAACGTCTTTTGGTATCTCGATTCCAGCCAGATCGCAGAGCGTCGGCAAGGTATCGAGCAGATAGGTGTACCCCGAAGCACGACTGCCTGGCTTGATGCCGGGACCGACGGCAATGAAGGGTACGCGCCACGTGTGTTCATAGAGGTTCTGCTTACCCGTCAAGCCGTGTCGCCCGACCGCGATGCCGTGATCTGCGGTGTAGAAGATGTAGGTGTTTTCAAACAATCCCATCTCTTTGAGTTTCGTGATGACACGACCAACCTGCTGGTCGATATTTTCGATGCACGCATATTCGCGTCCAAGTTCGTTGCGAATCGTCGCTTCGTCTCGATTGAGCATCACACCTTGAACCTGTTCTTCATCACGCAGTCTTGGGTGCCCATGAGGAAAAGGGTGGGCCGGGAGATAATTGATCTGAAGAGGTGGTGAATCAGGATCGACTT
>JBGSVC010000082.1:0-11223 GCA_041753175.1 Planctomycetaceae bacterium | reverse complement strand
GGAGTGATGCCTATCGGCTTGCTCAATCAACAGCAAACCCACAAAAAGCGGGGCTTTACCTGTGACACGACAACAGGCAAAAATGGAACCTGCGGCAACTGGAGTTGGGGTGCGATGATTCTTCCGTTTATCGAGCAGGGCCCGATGTATGATCTCCTCAAGCCTGGTGACAATCTACTGCCTGAACTGGTTACGGGCACGACGAATAAAACTCGGGCCGAAATGCAGAAGACGGTAGCCGTCTTTCGGTGTCCGACGGATATCGGTGAGATCCGCAATTCAGTCACTTACCGGCAGGTCAAAGATGACGGAGATGTCAATCGTGGTCTGGCGATGTCGAACTATGTCGGCGTTAATGGCAGCAATGTTCCCCGTCAGCGCGATGGCGACCCGAATGATGCTGCCCTTCCGGGTAACAATGGCATGTTTCAGTACAATGCCTCCATACGTTTTGCAGAGGTGACCGATGGCCTGAGTAACACGTTGATGCTGGGCGAACGCGCGTTCGAAATCCAACTCGGTGATGGTACGATTGTGCAATCCGGAGCGTCTGTCATCTACGGCGCCCGTGGTGTGTCGGGAACGGAAAACGACGGCGTCGCCACTCCACTGGGAGGCGGATCAAGGCACATCAACTGTCCGGAAGGAGACAACCATTGCCGGCGCACGTTTTCCTCACTGCATCAGGGAGGATCGCAATTTGTCATGGGGGATGGGGCGGTCGTCTTTCTGTCAGAAAATATTGATGCCAACGTCGGGAATCTTAGTCCGATCCCCAATGCCGTGCGTGATGTCGACTCCGTTTACGAACGACTCCTGGGGCGGGACGATGGTCAGGTCGTGGGCAACTTTTGATGGTCTGGTGGCGTTAATTGTTTGTTGACACGATTTTCAAAGCTCCGATTCCTCCTCTCCGGCGAGGTCTTCATGCCTGGCAGACATGTTTGGTTCTATCCTGGGAAATTAATTTCTCTACTGGCCTTGGTCATGTTTCAAGCCGGCTGCCCGAGTTCTACAACGACCGTGCCGGTTAGCGGTACAGTGACCTGGGAGAACGGACAACCGTTGACCAATGCCCGAGTGTTGTTCCAGCCGATTGCGGATGCTGAAGTTGTAGCTCCGCCTCCGATGTCGTCGTCGCGAACCGATCATGAGGGACGATTTGTGCTCAAAACAAACGCAGGTC
Organism: Planctomycetaceae bacterium; assembly: GCA_041753175.1. Lineage (GTDB taxonomy): Bacteria > Planctomycetota > Planctomycetia > Planctomycetales > Planctomycetaceae > SXPC01. The sequence continues at coordinate 10,037 of JBGSVC010000082.1, read as the reverse complement.
AATCCGGTGCCGTCGTTGGGCGGCATCGAATTAGCGTTTACGAAATCCCTGCTGATGAAAACGCCGATGGTCAAGAACTTCACACCGAATTTTTGGTTCCTGATGCAGGGACCGAACAGGCTGATTTTGTGATGCCGCTGGCAACCCGCTCCTCCCGCAGACAATGAGCGACGGTGATCTTTCTGGACAACGATCAGGTGTCTTCGTTTCACATTCTCTCTTCTACCGGCATTTCCTGGAAACCTGAAACTCAAGCATCATCTCGGGAGATCTCTTTTCCTCTCGGAAATGATTCACTACTCTCAAGGGACATCCTCCCTCGAACTGCTTGAAAAGGATTTCCTGACGATGTCTGATGAGACTTCCTCCGCTGAATCGGTAACTATTCCGCCTCTGGCCAAACCTCAACGACGCATTCTGGGAACGCTGATTGAAAAAGCGTGTACGACTCCGGAATACTACCCCCTGACTCTCAAGGCTCTGACGACAGGTTGCAATCAGAAAAATAATCGCGATCCGGTCACCAATTATCCAGAAGAACAGATCGAGCAAACGATGGACTCCCTGCAGCGTCTGGGGCTGACGGCGGTCGTGCATACCTCCGGCGGACGGACTGAGCGCTATCGTCATCTGATGCGACAGGTGTTAACGATCTCTGAACCTCAGTTGGCGATTCTGGCAGAATTGCTGTTGCGTGGGCGTCAACAACTTGGTGAACTTCGGTCACGCGCCAGTCGCATGCGTCCGATTGAAACTCAGGAAGATCTCAAAACAGAACTTGAGGGACTCATTTCATTGGGGCTCGTCAAAGCTGGGGATGATTTGAATCGCCGAGGAGTGGAAGTCGATCATTGTTTCTACCCGGAACAGGAAACATCGCAACACAGTCCTCTGGCTGGTGGTGCAGAGACCATGATCAGCGAGCCTCCTGTACGTAGCGTTGCTTTTTCAGGACCATCTTCAGCAGACAACTCCCAGCGAACTGCTCTTTCAGGTGAGCACGAGTCGTTGAAATCGCGCGTCGACGAGTTGGAAAACCGACTTCGCGATCTGGAAGATGTCGTCTTACGATTGCGAAGTGATCTGGGGCACTGATGGCTTGTGTTGCTGAACAGGCAGGAGATCGTCGTCATGGTCACGACTCTGTAGACAGTTGATATCTACCCTGGCATGGCCATCACCACCAAGCGCAACAAAAAAGGAAGTGCCAGCATGAGCATCCAGCCGGATTGCCAATACAGCGATTCAGGGTTACGTGCCCGAATAAACGCTTCATAAGGTTGATCGAATCGTGCCATCAACCGCGGTTTCCAGATCAACAGCAGACTGGCTCCCAACAGGCAGGCAAAGATGATCACAAAGAGTTTGAAATGGGGCGGCGAGTGAGGTGGAGTGATGCCGAGTAGAAACTCGCGCGTTTCAAATTGTTGGTAATAACTCCAGGCAAAAACCAGCGACATGGCTCGAGAAAAGAGCGGCGGGATGGCATCACGCCACTCATCATCGGAGTTTCGTCGCGGATGAAGTTGGTTGAGCCAGCGTTCCAGTTGGGCTTGCGCTTTCTTTTGTCGCTCCAATTCTCGCTGATCGGCAGCGCGTGCGGCACGTTTGAGGGGTGAATCGCGCGGAGCGGTGGGGGGCTGTGCAGGAGAAGGTTTTTTCGTCGCTTGACGGAGCAGTCGATCATATTTGGCGCGTCGTGATTCATCTTTCAACACGTAGAATGCAGTGGAGACTTCCTGGTAGCGCTGTGCCGCGGCGACTGATGGATCTCGGTCGGGGTGACATTCCGCGGCGACTTTTTTATACGCCTGGCGAATCTGCTCGTCGCCTGCTGAAATATCCAGCCCCAGAAGTCGGTAATAACTTTCGGCCATATTCCCAATCAGTCGCGTTGAATCCTCAGGGTTATGGAATTCCGGGCGGCGAACAACTTAACGTGGGTCTTGATTGATCTCGGAGGCACTTGCGGATGAACGGTAGTGATCCAGTTGGCTTCCATCAAGTCGATACATTGTCCATTCTTGGAGAGGTTTGGCACCAAGACGATCATAAAATTCGATGGCAGGCGTATTCCAATTTAAGACCGACCATTCCACACGTCCGTAGCCGCGTTGGGCGGCGTGTTGAAAGATTGTTTCGATTAACGCCTTGCCAATTCCCTGGCTGCGGTATTCCGGAACTACGAATAGATCTTCCAGATAAATTCCCGGTTTTCCCAGGAAGGTTGAGAAACTCCGAAACGCCAGTGCAAACCCGACGTCTTGCCCATCGAACTCCGCTAGAAACGAGATGGCAACCGGGTCGTCTCCAAAGAGATGGGCAGCCAACAACTCCGGCGTCGCGACGACTCGATCTGCAAGCTGTTCATAATCAGCCAATCCGCGAATCAATTCCAGCAGCGCATGTTCGTCGCCGGGGCGGGCTGGTCGGATGGAGTATGGTTTCATGGTGTTGATTTCAAACAGATTCATCACGACGCAGAGTGAAGAGTGTAATTTCAGGAGGTACAAGAAAGCGCAGTTGTCGAAGATATCCGATACCCGGATTGATATAAAGATGTTGGCCGGGCTGAGGAGAAAACAGACCTTGTGTATAACTTTTATTTGCCACCGGAACGATGGGGGCACCAAGACCAGGAAACCAGCATTGTCCACCATGTGTATGGCCTGAGAGAATCCAACCTTGATAATTTCTCCAGGAAGGTTGATCAATTGCATCTGGATTATGGCAGAGCATTAAGCACGGCGAATCCGATGTTCTAAGTTCTTCAAGGACGGGTTGTGGATCGTGCCAAGAAGTCCAGAAATCTTCAAGACCAGCAATTTTTAATCCTTGAAGATCGACAATATTATTTCGAAGGACTTTAATCCCGTTGTCTTGGACGAGCTGTGTGACTTGCTGTGCGATTTGTAGATCACAATAGCCTTCCCCGTAGTCATGATTTCCTAAAACAGCGTATGCACCTAGCGGGGGCGTCGACAACTTTTTGAGGATGCGTTCCAGGCGATTCCACAAACCTGTTGGCTGAGAAGTAATAAAATCTCCAGTAATGAGGAGTATGTCTGGAGAAAGCTCGGAAACTTGATTCATGACATTTGAAAGATAACGATCATCAACGCGTGGTCCGCAGTGAAGATCGCTGATCTGTATCATTCTTTTGCCTTCAAGTGAGGCAGGAAGATTTTTGATCGGCATCTCCAAGTGTTGTTCGATAACAGAAAATGGTTCGATATAGCGAGCGTAAGTTGCTGTCGTGCCGACGGCTAAGAGTGTCGACGATGCCGCCCATGTCATCCATTTGCGACGGGTCCATCCTTTGGGGGTCTCTTTCACTTTTTGCGGAAATCCAAATTGGTCCATTCGTCCCTTTTCCCTCTCGTTTTACACTAGAGAAGATCAAGAAGCTGTAACGATTGTGACGATGATAACATCAATATCCCCTCACTCCAGCTTATTTTGCGCAGGGAAAACTGGTCGTGCGACTCTCTGGAATCCTCATCCTGTTTGTTTTGCCTATTCTCTCGGGATGCATCATCACAGATTTGCATGTCAGCAATCCGATTCCGGAGATGACACGGATTGCGATCGTTCCGTTTATTAATCTCTCGTCTGAGCGAGAAGTCGATGGACGCTATTTTGCAGATCTGTATTTTTCAGAATTGCAGAAGTGTCCGGGATTTCAGGTCTTGCCGATCGGGGTGACGGAAACAGCGATTCGAGAGCATCAACTCAATTTGGAACGCCCTGCTGAGATACTTCATCTGGCGGAGATTCTGGATGTGGATGCCGTCGTATTTGGGGCCATCACGGAATACTCTCCGTATAAGCCGCCGCGGATGGGGTTGCAGATCTCCTGGTATGCCTCGAAAGAGTTTTTGTTCTCACCAGGGATTCCAGTCGATCCGACATTACGGCATCAGGAAAACAAAGTCTGGTTTGATCATCACGTGATCGACCGGGCAAAATCGTGGCTTCCCGAATGTGATGAGTGTCATGACAACTGTCCGCAGGGGCATCCCAAGGGGTGCCATTGTCAGGCCTGTCTGTCAGCACCGCGCTGTGAACACTGCACTGCTGAGGCGATGGAGATTCGCGGACAATCCTCTGATGGGATGATGGTTAACGAACCGATGGCCAACGCCCCCATGATGCAGGGGGCTATGTTGTCAGATCCGGTGTTGCCAGATCCCGTGTTGCTCGATCCCATGCTGCCGCATCCGATGATTGCCGATCATGTGATTCCTGGCGAGATGACACACGATTCCCATCGTGGCCGTTTATCGAACGACTTGGAATACTCTCTCGAACCAGAGCCGATTATGTCGTATACACGCATTTTCGACAGTTCCGATCCTGACCTAACAGCGGTGATGCGAGACTATGTCGAACTCAATGGCCAGTTGAGAGAAGGGGGCTTTAAGGGATGGACCCAGCGCAGCGACGACTTCATCCGCTTTTGCATGCACCGTGTGATTCTGGAGATGTTCCAACTTCACGGAGGCGAAGCCAGACGACGATATATCATCTCATCCCGGCGATTCAAATAGACGGCGATGTCGTCACGACTGACAATTCGGTTGCTCACAGATAAAATTGCCTGCAATTTTCTTGCTCGAAGAAATCCCTACCAATACGATTGGAAAGTGAGATTTTGATTCCTCATTTGAGCAAGGACCATTCGATGCGAACACTCTTGACCGTCATCTGCGTTTTATGTTTGGCAGCTTCAGTCAACGCTGAAGAAGTGACATTGGCTTCTGTTCCGCCGGTTGTTGTGACAACGATTCCCATGGCAGGCAGTGTCAATGTTGACCCGTCTTCAACGGAAATACGTGTCACTTACTCGAAGAAAATGATGAATGGCTCCTGGTCTTTCAGCACTATGACCGAGGAAAGCTTTCCGAAAATTGAAGGCCAGCCACGTTACGAGTCTGATGAAAAGACGTGTGTGCTCAATGTGGTGTTGGAACCCAACAAGACCTATGCCATCTGGGCCAACAGCAGCAAGTTTCGTAATTTTAAGGACACCGCGGGCATCGCAGCGCTTCCGTATCTGCTTGTTTTTCAGACAGGGCCGTCGATTGCAAAATAGGTCAAAATCGTTGAGGGGTCTGTCGATTTTCAACAGTCAATGCGATCATTATGCGCATGAAAAAAAGCTCCACGCGCGCGAAGAGCTTTGAAATGTCGTTTTAGCTGGATCAGACTACCAACTGGCTTTTTTGAGTCCTGGAATCAAGCCGTCCAGAGCCATGTCTCGGAGCATGTTTCGGCAGATCTGGAATTTGCGATAATTGCCACGAGGGCGTCCTGTGATTTGGCAGATCCGTCGCAAACGAACAGCGGCCGATCCACGTGGGAGTTTGCGGAGGCCTTCATAGTCGCCGGCAGCAACCAGTTCCGCACGTTTGGCGGCGTATTTGTGGACAAGTTTTTCTTGTCGTTTCATCTTCGCAATTTTAGATTTTGAAGCCATAGGTTTTTCGTATCAGCCTGATCGTTTTGGGGTTCGAAATGGACTTATCAACTCTGCGGTGAAGGCATTGGATCATAACAGGTCAACAATTCAGCAGAAATACTGATGAAACGTATTAACCCGTATGCTCACTGAAGAGTCGTTGGAACATTGGAAACGAGGATTATGTCGATTTGCATGGGAACTGTCAACTCAACGGGGAACTCAGTGTCTGAAGCAGAGAAGGGACATGGACATATGGTCCGTATTGTGGTTCTGTCATGACTTCAAGTTTCGTTTTCGACGCTGTCTGTCTATGATGATTCGGTCTTTGAAGATTGTATTCACGGAATACAGACTGCCCATTGTGAAAATTAACATGCATAAATCGTTCGACACGAAGATGAGTCGATTTCTGGCAGGATGCTCTGACCCCTCAAACCGTTTCGAAAACACCTTTTCGAACTGAAATCAGGAGTGAACAACATGGCCACCGTCAAAGCCTATGCCGCTGAAAAAGCTGGAGGAGAACTGAAGGCTTTCGAATATGAGCTCGATGCGCCCGCTTATGATGAAGTCGTTATTGAGGTGATCTCGTGTGGCATCTGTCACAGCGATCTGAGCATGCTCAATAATGATTGGGATATGACTGCATACCCCTTTGTGCCGGGGCATGAGGTGATTGGGACGATCTCGGAAGTCGGCGAGAAGGTGACTCACTTAAAGGTTGGTCAGAAGGTGGGGCTGGGTTGGAACTCACGTTCCTGTATGACGTGCCAGGAATGTCTTTCGGGAAATCAGAATCTGTGCATGCAGGCCGAAGGCACGATTGTCGGTCGTCATGGAGGTTTTGCGAATAAAGTCAAAGCCCAGGCTGCGTGGGTGACGGCTTTGCCCGACGGGATGGATTTGCTGACCTCTGGTCCGCTATTTTGTGGCGGGATCACTGTCTTCACTCCTTTTGTCATCAACCAGGTTTCGCCGACGGGACGTGTCGGGATCGTGGGGATTGGTGGCCTGGGACATATGGCGATTCAATTTGCATCCGCCTGGGGCTGCGACGTGTCGGCATTCTCGACGAGTCCGGAAAAAGAAGCAGAAGTCAAGAAACTTGGAGCGAGACAGTTCATCAACTCGAAAAACGCAGAGCAGATGGCGAAATATCAGAATCATTTCGATATGATTTTAGTGACCGTTAATGTCAATCTGGATTGGGATTTGTATATTTCGTTGCTTCGTCCGGGTGGGAAATTGCATTTTGTCGGAGCGGCTCCGGAAGTGAAAGCGACGATCTTCCCGTTGATCATCGGTCAGAAATCGATTGGCGGGTCTCCGTTGGGGAATCCTGCGCGTGTCGAAAAGATGGTGGAATTTGTTACCCGACATGACCTGGCACCGATTACGGAGGCATTCAAGATGAGTGACTGTAACGAGGCCATGGAGAAGCTCAAGAATGGCTCACCGCGTTATCGACTCGTTCTGGAAGCTGATTTCTAACCGCCGAGGGTGTTGTTGAGCGTCACGGCTTACACGGAGGTTTGGCCCCTCGGAAGAGCGAGGGGCTGTGAAGCGGGATTGTTGTTACTGATCGTCAGGCATTTTGCCAACAGGAGTGTCGAGACTGGCAGGAGCTGGAGCAGGAGTCGATGAAGCGTGATATCTCCTGCCAGCCAGCGATGCGCATCGGTCCCGAGGAATAGTCCCAGAATGATCGCGATGTAGGTCCCGTTGAACACCAATAAAAAACGGGCTTGTTGATCGTTCCATAGTCGACGAGCTTCAAACAGCGAGATCTATACGAGTGTCACCCAGAAAAATCCGTGGGTGGGATTCCAAAGAAGTTCGGAAATGACCTGCGGGAGGCTATCGAAATGCCAGTGGAGCCCTTCGCGATCAGGAGCCAGCGCCAGTTGATGACGTTGACGAAAGATGAGCCATGGAAGTAGCGTCAACCCGCCGAGGAGAACGCTGGCCAGTTTTGAGCAGCGAATGCAGGTTCTGGAATTCGGAGTGGTTTTGGTTTTTTGAATCAGTGGCCAGGCAAACGACGAGCCTGTCGAGATCATGATCGCGATCATCGCGATGCTCATCGAGAGTGTGGCGAGGACAAGTCCATCGTTTTTCGTCCAGGCACAACCTGCCAGCAGCAGTCCTGCAAGAAAGAGCTGGCTGTTTAGCGCTGCAATCACGCTGGCAAGGAGAAACGACGAATAGGCCAGGTCTGCGTTTCCACCAGCAATATGCCAAGGCAGAATCAGGCAGGAGAAATACGCCATGAGGGAGATGTTTGCGGCTGAGGGGAGACCTCTATTTGTCAGAGAGGAGAAGCTTCGAGCGGTTTGCCCTATCAGAAGGACATTGATCACAAAAAACAGCAGCCCGTCGATGCGGGGGATCAGGTCGTTCCATGAGCCAACCATCGTGGCTAATTGTGCGCGCAATAGTGGTAGAAAGAGAGGATAGTGCCGATTCCAGGAGGTGTTTCCCAGAAAGTGTGGACTCTGAGCCTCCCATGACCAGTTCACATCTGAGTAAAGTTCTCGGGCGCGTGTCCCCCAGTGAAACAATGGATCTTCAAAATAAAGAGGCATCGAAGAAAACTGCCAGGCACAAAAGCAGACCGTTTCGATGAAAAACAGAGCAACGATCACATCGGAAATTTTCCAACGCCACTTCATGGGATAAGAGAGCAGTAGGCCAAACCCGAATGCGTGTCGATGCAAAACGAATGCATGCCAGGCAAGTGGTATCGTGAGGACAGAGATCACCGCCAGGATTTGACTCAACGATAACCCGCAGAGGGACAGACAAAACGTGAGAAGGGTTTGAAGGTATAAGCCGACGAGGATGGCGAGGAGGTGATTGACCAGAGTGTCTGGTTGTTGATCTGACGTGGGAGCGTCGCGACCGCCGGGATCAAAAGATACGACTGAGGAGCCCAAGATCCAGGCCATCAGCGTCATGACGAGGAGCATTGCCAGTTCTATCATGGCGCTCCCTTTGAAACGGGAGAGCGGACCTGAAGTTTCAAACCATCATGTTGCAAAACGGTTTGGAAGCCGGGATTGTCTCTGGTCGTGACCCAATAATCGGCTTGATCGATGTCGGCAGAAAACGGATATTCTGCCAGATGATAGCGGGCCGGAGTGCGGGCCTGAAGGTTGAGTTTGGGGTCGTGACTCCAGCGGGCGTTTGCAGGAAGATGAGTTTCAGCCAATCTTGAAAAATCATGATAAGGCTGAGTCAGCGGCATCAAATGGTCTGCAGCAGCCTGCTGTTGGATGAGGCCAAGATGATCGAGGCCTTGACGTAGATTCCAGATCGTTAACGCTAACATGAGGCTTGCCGTGATGGAGGAGTTCCAAGGTTTTTGGAACATCCCTCGCATGGTCACGAGCAGGAGAATTCCAGGTAGGCAGGCCCACCACTGCCAGGAGAGACCCAGAAGGTATTGAGGTTCGCTGGCGTGGTTGATGCGTTTGAGATTGAGATCTCTGGGTTTTAATCCGAGGGTCAGTTCCTCGGAAAAGGTGGGAGGAGAGAAACGCGTTTGCACGATGGTGGCGGTCTCTGGATGAAAGAGTTGGTAGGCCAATAGTCCACCGTTCCAGTCGTCAAGAGAGCGGAGGTCGTAGCAGGATTGGCCAGGATGAATCTGGATTTGAGTTTGCTGTGTTGGTTGGGGTTGCCCGTGCGCGTCGGCTGCGATCCAGATCAGTTGCAGGAAAGGTTGTTCGAGCCAGGGACGTGTGAGTTTTGTCGGGAGGTCGATGTGCAGGATCACGTCTTGCAATATGATGTGCTGTGGGCGGGCGTCGATGAGGGGAATTTGTTGAGCGAATGCCGGATTGGGATTTGTCACCAGCAGAACGTAACTCAACATAACCGTGAGAGCTACTGATTGTCTGAAGAGAGCAAACATATGCAGGTGGTCTAAAAGAAGAGGTGTGAACAATGCTGATGGAAGACAAGCTGACAGCCTAGCAGGTCAGGTGATCGTCTTGAACACGCCAATCATGAATGTTGTATGAAGACGCAGGCGAGTCATTTCCATTTGAAGAAACGCTCCCAGATCGACTGGGGTGAAGGAGGAGCAGGAGGAGCAGGGGGAGGGAGTGGTTCGTCATTGAGAAACGTCTGCAGGTCTGCGAGAATTTCATCGGCTGATTGATAGCGACGGGCGGGATCGTAAGCGATGGCTTTTTGAATAATCTGGTCGAGGGGCTCGGGAATATCGGGGTTGAGTGCGCGGGGTGGAGGGAGATGCTCTTTGAGCAGATCGGTGCGTTCCATGACGGTCGATTGTGTTTCTGGCGTGACGAGTGTCGTGAGTTCATACAATACGACGCCGAGTCCATAGAGATCGCAGCGGGAGTCGATCTTGCCGAGAAATTGCTCGGGAGCCATGTAGCGGTATGTGCCGGCCAGGTCGACGAAGGGTTCTTCGGGGGCATCTGCGATGAGGGGTTGAGCGAGGCCAAAATCAGTGACCCAGACGCGTCCTGTTTTATCGAGCAGGATATTAGAAGGTTTGATGTCGCGGTGAATGAGGGTTTGGGAGTGAATATATTTCAGCACA
>JBGSVC010000081.1:0-2099 GCA_041753175.1 Planctomycetaceae bacterium | reverse complement strand
GCGATCATTTGAAGTTCACCTCCAAAATCACGTCGGCTGGCGGTCACAAGAATGGCATCGGATGAGCCGCTGGGAATAGCAATCACGGGTGGCAGATAGCGATCAAAATCGAGCGTTTCGACGGTCAGATCCGCAGCAACTTCACCAACTTCCAATCGATAAGGATATCCTGGACCCCCTTCGGCAAGTTTACTGGAGACAATGATTTGATACTGCCCAGTCTCTGGCACATCAAAACGAACCTTCGGATCGAGACTGCCATCATCATCGTTGCCCTTCAGGTATTTCCCTTTGAACTCGCGAATATCCAGAAGGCCATCCAATCGTGAACGTAGCTTGCGGGCCAGGAGTTGTGCCTCATAAGTTTTCCCTTTTTCAAGAGTCATCAGATAGACGTCGATATCTCCTGGTTGATCGATGATGCCATTGGCGGCCTGATCAAGGGTCAATGTTGCTGCCTGCTCAACCTGATTATTGGGCTCCGATTCAATGACATTTGATTTCGAAGAGACCAAATACCAGTTGGGCGTCGGCGTCGAAAGGCCATTGTGCTCCGAGAAAACAGGCATCATCAGTGGATTACGAAAATCCGATCGAACGTCACTGGTCAGTTGGACGTCATAAGCTCCTGAGACATCCCCCAGAAGCTTGACTTCAACAGGCGACTCAGAAGTTGGCCGAGGACCACCAAGCGGCAGCATGCCGACCGGTCGAGGCATCTGACCGATGGTGAGCAGATAGTTGTATGAGTCATTACCACCGAAAGCGGTTTCTCGAACAGCAATGAAGTAGGGGCCATCTTTGGTGACAATGGTATTTACGAAGGCATCCTGATACACGAGAGCATGGTCGTCACAAGCCATCAACTCTTCGCCTTCGGAGTTGAGCAAGGTCAAATGAGGATCAAAGAATTGACGGCCCAACCGGATGGCTTCAATTTCAGCAGTGAGTCGATCACCAGCTTTTAAGTCGACACGGTAATAGTCGACATCTTCATTCGTCGTCACGCCCGAAATGACGGTTTGCATCGCGACGGGTTGAGCACTTGTCAGGTCGTCATTTTTTTCTTTTGTTTCATTCACGACAGGCAAAGTCGTTACCTGAAACGTTAACAAATTGCTCACGCCGGTTGTAGTGCGTAGCTGAAAGGGATAGGCGCCGGGAATTGTGTGAGCATCAATCGTGACATCGATTTCAAGCTGCTTCCCTTTTTTATCGGGAGTTAATTGCAGGGATTCCACAGCAATACCCGGAGCATGCCAGAGAATCTCCTGCGATTGATCCAGATTATCACCATATAGATACAGCTTGACGTGTTCGCCGCGCTGCGCACCGGCAGGCAAAACACGAATCAGACGCGGGTTGGCTTTGACCTGAGTCGACAGACACAAAGTCACGATGATGATCGCCAGCAACATCTTCAATCGTAGATAATTTTCTTCCGAGAACATCGGTAGAATTCCCCCTGCAAAGCATGTCAACTAGTCAAACCCGGATAACAAAAACTTAGACGAGCACATCACGGATGATGCTTCCACCATCGACGATTTCGATCGGTCGATTCCCGGGAGCCATCAGTTCTTTGTCAGCAACGATGCCCAGGCAATGATAGACCGTCGTAAATAAATCCCCGGGGGTAACTGGATTTAGATCGGGGAAGGCTGCTGTTGAATCTGATTCCCCATATTGGAACCCTCGTTTGACACCTCCACCGGCGAGCACGACACTGAAAACTTTGGGCCAATGATCTCGGCCGGCGTCGTTATTGATTTTGGGCGTTCGACCAAATTCCGAAGAAAACATCACCAGCGTACTGTCCAGTAAACCTTGTTCTTCCAGGTCTGTGATCAATGCCGCGTACGCTTGATCGAGTGAAGGCATTTGAGTATCAAACCCTCTGGAGATTTGCTGGTGCATATCCCAGGATCCATAGGTCACATTGACAAACCGCACGCCGGCTTCGACCAGACGCCTCGCCATCAGTAGGCGTGAACCGGCCTGGTTTTCGCCGTAGCGTTTTCGCATCTCTTCTGTCTCTTTAGAGAGTTCAAATGCTTCGCGAGCTTTCTCGGAATTGATCAGTGAGTAGGCTCTTTGAT
>JBGSVC010000080.1:0-7986 GCA_041753175.1 Planctomycetaceae bacterium | reverse complement strand
TCGGAACCGTATTTGAAGAACGCGCAGGGGCCACTCCGAGAGACATTCCGCGAAATGACCGGAGATCCCGATGATCTGTCCTGGCTCAACTACGAGACGATCGCTTCAAGGTGGGATCAATGGGCCAATCAGTTCATCATCCATTACAACCTCGATGAAAAGCAAAAACGCAGTCTGCTGCAAATGCTCAATGGGCCCAACGATTTCCGTATCACCGTCGACCAACTTCCTGAAGGGCTGAAGATTCCGACAAAGGGAGGGGCTAAAACCTATGTTTATTACGACGAAGCAAACAAGCAACTTGTTATCGATGGTCAGAATCACCTGATTCCCGCTGAAAAGAGATACCTGGATTTCCAACTGGATCAAATGGACCAAAGTGACCCTGTCGTCAAAACCTTTCGATCAAAACTCGATTCACTTTTTCGCTTCTCTTCCCGATTAAGTTATAAGGAACGACTCAAAGTCTCTTTACAAGGCAACCCCAGCCGAGCCGGGAGTGAAATCAGAAGTAAAGCACAGCGCTCTGAAGTCTATGAAATCACCAAAGGTGAGATCGAAGTCTTCGAAGAAATGGTCGAGCGTTATGAAACCAGCCTCGGGGCGGCTGAAAAGCCATTTGATTACGAACACATTTCCAAACAGCAGTCTGACCTTTCCAAAAAACGCAGTGAACTCCTAGGACCGGTTAAAGGTCTTGACGCCGAACTCAAGGATCAGGCCACTCGCCTGCTGACAACCTCGCAACTGGCGAGAGGTCCGATGCAGGAACAGCTGGCTGGCATCAAACTCATCGATACGATGACGATGTGGTCACTAGTCGTCATTGGCTTGTTTTTAATTGCCGGTTTATGGACACGGCTGGCTGCGTTCGCCGGAGCGGGACTGATTTTCATGTTTTATCTGGCATATCCCCCCTTCCCTGGCTATCCCGAACCACCTGGTGTTGAACATGCCATCGTCGTCAATAAAAACCTGATTGAAGTTCTGGCACTTCTCAGTTTTGTATTCCTTCCCTCAGGCCGCTGGTTTGGCGTCGATGCAATTTTCCATCAACTTTTCACCAAAAAGCCCGTCGAGTAACTCAAAAAAATACCTGCAAACGCATCGCATCGCGATGTGAAATCACTCATCCTGGAATGCTTATTCTCACGACTCATCCAGATGACCCACCTGATCACTTTTTTCTCTTTTGAGGCTGTCCATGGTTTTGTCTGAATCACAAAAGCAAATTGGTAAAGATAACTTTCACGATGCATTGGGAGCATCACGACGAGGCTTCTTGAAGGGAGCCATCGCGACCGGTGCCACCATCGGGGTGACGTATTTCGGTTATGAAAAATTGCAAGGGGACCCCGTCAAGGTTGGATTTATTGGCACGGGTGATGAAGGGATGATTCTGCTCAATGAGCATCCCCCCGAATACATGAACATTGTTGCGATTGCAGATCTTCGCCCCACGAATCGAAAGCGTTCACTCGTTGGCGATCCAGGAAGCGTGAATCGACGAGGTCTCATCAAGAAGCTGGGTGAAGAAAAAGCATCCAAAATCAAAATGTATGAAGACCACAAACAATTGCTCGCAGATCCAGAGATCGAGGCGGTCGTGATCGCGGTTCCTCTGTCTCAGCATATGCCCATTGCCATGGAAGCTTTTGAAGCAGGCAAGCATGTCCTGACTGAAAAGCTGATGGCTCACGATATCACCCAATGCAAGCAAATGATTCTCAAAGCCAGAGAAAAGCAGCTGTTGTTGGCAGTTGGCCATCAGCGTCACTACAGCGCCCTCTACGACAACGCCAACTTTCTGGTTCGACAGGGTCTGTTGGGCGACATCAAATTTATCCGCGCACAATGGCATCGTAACAATTCATTCCCCGAATCTGATAGCTGGAGGAAACGCCCTTCGGAGGAAGATGCCAAAGCATTAGAAGGCAAGCTGGCCGAATTCGGTTACAAAGACGTCAATCAGCTTGTCAACTGGCGCCTCTTCAATGAAACCGGAGGAGGTCTCATGGCGGAGCTTGGCAGTCACCAACTCGACGCCTGCAGTATTTTTCTGGGAAAAGTCCATCCGATTGCGGTCCAGGGATATGGCGGCCGTAATTATTACGGAGTGAAAGGGGTCGGTAGCAAAGATAAGCAGAATGACGATCGCGAAATTGATGATCATGTTTATGTGACTGTCGAATTTCCAGGACCGAACTACGACATTGACAATCATGATAAAGTCATCGTCACCTATTCTTCGATCAACCATAATCGCCTTGAGCCTTATGGCGAAACCGTCTTTGGTAGCCGTGGCACGTTGATGGTCCACATGGAACAAGATGTGATGCTTTACAAAGAAGGACGTGGCGCACAAGATCCCTACGGATTAGAACAGCGACTGTATGTACTCGATACCAGCGGTGGAAGTTCCGTGCTGACAGCCAGTGAAAGTGGTGCTCCGTCGGCAGCAGCCTCGACCGCCACAGCAGCCCTTGAAAAATACAGCAGGGGCTACACCGAGGAAATGGAGCATTTTTGCTACATGATTCGCAAGCATGCTGGCAATTATTATCCTGGTGGCGTTGAAATCCCTCCCAAAGAAGGGGGATTGCGTTGTCATGGGGTCGTCGCGATGGCCGATGCCATCATGGCATTGACATCGAACCTGGCCATGAAATATCAAAAACGGATTGTTTTCAAAGATGAATGGTTCGATCCAACCAATCCTGCTGTCCCTGAAACAGATCCTGATATTATTGGCTGATACTTTTTAAGACGGCACAACTGTATTAAGTCGCCAGCCATGATCATCGGGCATCAGAGCGGAAGTTACTGCCCTGATGCCTTTTTTTGTTGAACCTCCAGATCGTTATCGTCTGAAGTGAGATCTCATTAATTTTCACTACCTAAATCGCCTGCCTGCCCGATTTTTTGAAGAATTTGCAAAACTACTCTTCACTCAACTGAACAGATTTGCTAACACTACCCCTAAGATCTAGGGCTAATGACTTCACAAGGTCCTTTTAACTACTAGATATAGACGTTTTTGAGACGATCAGACCGGTCAACACTGGTTTCGAAAGCACACAAGACGCCGTGCGGTCTCAAGAAAAGTTCGCCTTAGGTTTCCTGGAAAAAAACAATTTATCAGGAAACCTGATGCGTGAGATCCGTGACGATGTCACGGAGGATCGGGCATCGATGGTACGATGCCATTTTAAGATTTATGGGGGCAAGGATGCACAAGACAATCTGGCTGACAGTGGCAACCGTCGTTTCATTTGGCATGGGAACGGCCATCATTTGGCAAACGGAACGCGGCTGGGGAACAAACCTCGCTTCTGCCCGCACACCGATTACCGAAAAGGACTTTTACGACGCTCCTCCCGTCCAATCTGCGGGACTTTCTCCCATGTCCTTGTTTGCTTCCCATGGGACAACCACACCACCGTCTCAAACAGTTGGTCTGCCAGCACAGCCCCAGTTTCCTGAGCGTGTGGCCAATTCAGACGCACAGACTTCGCCATCTCCTTCGAGTCATCAACCCGAAGACCTCTGGAATGTTTTTGCAATTAATCAGCCTTCGGTGACAACACCGCCGACACAAAATCAAACAGCACCATCGCAACCGGAAAATGCCTGGGCGCAATTTCTCGTGAACGATTCTGACTTGCAGCCTGCCCAGCTTCAATCAGTTGTTCATTCTGAACCACCCGTATCAAATCTTCCTCCATCTCAGTCAGAACCTGCCACTGATCCATGGCAACTCGGGGGCGTCACACAAGCCAACCAAGCTTCCACTCCGCAATCTCACCAACAACCGATCGAACTGACAGGACATGAATCCTCATCACCTCATGCCCCCACCGATCCATTTACGATGCACCTTTCGAACAATCAATCCTCTGAAGAACCGCAACGCCTTCCAGGCGCGCACGACAGTCAGGATTCTATGGCTGTGATGTCATTATTTCCCGATCCCGTATCGACGCCACAAAGCCCTGCACCTGGGCCTACCTCACAGCCTGCCGTGATGTTCCCTGATCATCTGGCGGACTCTTCGAATCAAACGGCCCCTAATCAGGGCAATATTGAGCAGCCCACGCCAGTCCTCTGGCCCGACTTCTCAGAGCAAGGAGGAGCTGATACTCAAACTCCGATTCGATTAACTCAGGCTGAACAACCTCCCACGCCAACGCTTGCTCAACCTCAGGCGCCCGATCCCATTCCACTTCAATTTCCCAATGAGTCTCCTGCTCAACCTGCTGTCAATCCATTTACCATGGATTTTTCAAATCCACCTGCACAATCCAGTCCGCTAACTCCGCTTGAACCTCTTCCCTCGCGTCAACCTGCTCCTGCCGACGCGCACTCATTTCCGGGAATTGAAAATTCTCCCACAAATATTCCTTCTTCGCTCTCTCCGACTCCATTTCGAAATGAACCTGTTCCTACCACAGATGATAAGCCTATGATGGGTGTGGGAGTCGTCTCTCGTGATGTTCCCCGGATCATGCAACGTCCCGAATTGAGTCTTGAAAAAATCGCACCATCGACGGCAGCGCTGGGCGAAGCGATGATCTACACGATCGAGGTGAAAAACACGGGTACAATTCCCGCCAAAGATGTCACACTCGAAGATCAGATTCCCAAAGGCACTGAACTCACTGGTACTATTCCCCAGGCACATTTGAAAGACAAAACTCTGGTCTGGAAGTTGGGAACTCTCCAGCCAGGGGATTCAAAACTCGTCAAAGTTCGGGTGATCCCCCACGAAGAAGGGGATGTCGGCAGCGTCGCGACAGTCCACTTTATGACAGAGGTCGCCGCCCAGACACGTATCACGGCGCCCGTGCTCGAACTCGTTATGGATGCCATCCCTCAGGTCGCCGTCGGTGAAAATGCCACCGTCAAGTACACCGTTCGCAATGTTGGTGAAGGCACAGCTTTTGACGTCACTCTCTACAGCCTCATCCCGGCCAACTTCAAACATCCAGAAGGAACTGATCTGGAAATGCCAATCGGCACACTCGATCCAGGCCAATCTAAGGAAGTCACTCTGGTCGCGCTGGCTGAGCAGCCGGGGCGTGTGACCAATGAAGCTCATGTCGATGCCAAAGGTGGGATCACCGCTCAAGCTCGAACTGATATTGAAGTCATCGATTCCGTCTTGACCGTCGAGCGTACAGGCCCTGCCCGACGCTTCGTCGGCCATAATGCCAATTACACGATTACCGTTGCCAATCAGTCCATTCGTGATATTGAACAGGCAACCATTGTGGAAACGATCCCCAACGGGATGGAATTTATTTCCGCCACCTCCAACGGACGTTATAACCCCTCGACACGCTCTGTGAGTTGGGCCTTCAGCAAACTCCGACAACGCAGTCAGGAATCCATGCAATTGACCCTCAAGCCCAACACCGTAGGCGATTGGAAATCCACCGTCGACGTCGTCACTAAAGACGGTCACAAAGCATCGGTTGCTGCCACGACGATCGTTGAAGGCTTTGCTTCTCTCAAGATTGAAGACCCTGAAGGTCGCGGATTAATTGCCGTCGGCGAACAGGTTTCGCTGAGGTTCAAAGTCCGCAACCGAGGGTCTGCACCGGCCAACGAAGTGAAACTCAGTTGCGTCATTCCGTCCAGTTTCCAATTGATCAAAGCCAATGGTCCCACCAGCTATCGACAGGAAGGCAATCGCGTCGTCTTTGATTCTGTCCAATCGATTGCCCCCGATCAGGACATGCAGGTCGATTTTGTTCTCGCCGCTGTCGCGGCAGGCACTGCTCACTTGAGTATCGCGGTCAACGCAGAAGAAATGAAAGACCCCCTCACGCACGAAGAAAACGTGGTCGTTTATAACCCCAACGAGTAGTTTGGATTATTAAGAACTTGTTGCTGCGGACATTCGTCAGCCACCTGTGACTGACTGCTCACAAATTCATGGTTCATGATCGGAGGTCGGCGTGGATGAGTCGGATTATCCTCGACTATAAACAGACATGCCTGCCAAGAGCCCTGATGTCCACAGCATTTCGAACCCAAAGTCATTCGACATCCAGACCGTCAACAAAATCATCATCATGGACGCTGCCATCCCGAAATGCCAACGCGCGTAGAGTCCAAACACACGATGTCCTGACATACGGAAACTTTCGGCAAACTGACTGGCAAAGAAAACAACCAACGCTCCGATTCCCAGCCAGCCAAACCGTAACCCAATGAGCAGATAGGCGTTGTCCACCCATCTCAAATTCTGAACTGTTTTGGCCTTGGCAGGCATGCCCGGCACGTTGACTGGAAAGGTTTTCGTTGCCTTTGTGCCATTCCCCAATGGACCGGCGAGTTCGATCGCATGCCAATACGCTTTTACCAACCAGATTCGTACGAGGGCACTACTACTCGGAAGTGTTTCATCGTTGATAACGACCGCGTTTTCCTGAATTTTCTCACCCGTCATCTCTGCAAAATCGGTGGTAATCGACAACGGATCGTTGAAAAAGATCAAGACACATCCGGCAAAGACAACACCAACGACCCAGCGCATCCAGACAATTCGCACCGCTGGCATCATCATTGACATTAATAATAAACCAAGAACGGGTGATCGAGAGACACAGGAGATGATCGCCGCCAGCCCTCCAATGACTCCTGCAATTCCTATCGATCGACTTATCCGTGAATAATGTCGTTCCAAAAGGCTCAGGCAGATGGGTAACAAGACCAATATCTGCAGTCCGAAAAAAATCGGATGCTCTGTATTAACGAAGGCTCTTTTAAATCCGTATCGAGACGCAGCCCGCGCCGCCTGACCAGTTCGATTACCGAATAATAACTCCCAAGGATTGGTAGCAGTTGTCATCTCAATGACTCCACCGATTCCCCACACGATCAGAATAATGGCGATAATTTTGGGGAGATAGTCAAACGTTGTCAGATCGCGCATCGCAAAACGTCCACACACATAGGGCAGTACCCATTCTCCATAAGCATGTAATGCACTCAGGGCTGTTCCCCCGTTTTTCATATTAGAGGCCGTCTGAATCACAAAGAACAACGCAATGGCAGCATCCAGTATTGTCAATGACGACTTTATCCTCCACGGATTGGGCAGCGTGTAGGCCGCGATCGCAAATCCACAAACAGTTGTTTTCACTGTAAATGTCAATCCCATCCACTGAGGATGAAGCCAGTCAGGAAACAGCAGGCTGACTGCAACGGCAGTCGCCAGCCCAAGTTCCGCTGAGATCATCCAATTGGCTATTGCTCCCAGCGTTAAGCTCACAACCACGCCCAACAGCCATCCAGATTGTGGATCCAGCATGCTTTACAAACCTCTCATAACACTCAACAAAAGCCCAGTTAAGGACATTCTTGGGGACACAAACCCAGGAGCACTGTTCCTCAAGGCCATAGTTTACGTATGCACCCCTACCGATTGGAACGACATTTCTTTCTTGAATCGGCATTCTTAGGGTTGAGCACATCAACGCACAATCGCGAAAACAGGATTAATCGCTATCGCCGCGACAATTCAGGCCTTGCCGTAGATCTTGGCAGGGTCAAACGTCTTTTCACTGACGACCTGTTCCAAAGAGACAATCTGAGAAATGGCTTCTCCCATTTGACTCACCTTGCGATAAAAACACGTTGAAAAACCAGTGTGGCAGGCCCCGCTCCCTAACTGGTCGACTTTCATCCAGACCGCATCTTGATCGCAGTCGACCCTCAATTCCAGCACCTTCTGGACATGTCCTGAGGTGGCCCCCTTATGCCAGATTTCCTGACGAGATCGGCTGTAGTAAACGGCTTCACCCAATTCGATCGTCTTTTGTAATGCTTCGGCATTCATGTAAGCCACCATCAACACATCGCCTGTTTTTGCACACGTTGCGATCGCAGGAATCAACCCGTGTTCATCAAACTTGGGAGCCAGTTGCAAATTTTGTTCAACAGTTTTTTTGTCAGTTCGTTCAGCAAACACAGACAACT
>JBGSVC010000079.1:0-1642 GCA_041753175.1 Planctomycetaceae bacterium | reverse complement strand
GCTGGGTTTTACGTACTTTTAGTAGAAGCCTCTTACTCGGAGGGAAATCCGGAAACCTACGTCTGTCCGGTTAGGTTAGTCACAGGCGACTCGGTTGAATCGGTAAGCCGCACGGTGCCGGAGTGCGTCATTGCGCAGATTCGCTCGGGGGCAGCTGTGGCGGTACTAATCGATGCTTTAGCCGATCGGTCCAGCTGTAAAACTCTTCTTTCAGCGATCGTTGACGGGCGAACTTTTCGTTCTCGTGGGGGGGCTGAAATTCGTGCCCGTTCGATGCCATCGGCAGGGGTCACCCTAAGCGGCCGACCACGGGAGATGAAGGTATTTCGCTCTGAGAAGGAGCAGAGTAATTCTTCGGTGCTTTTTGGGGATCAGATGATACTCAAACTATTCCGCAAGATTGACGAGGGTGTTAATCCCGACGTAGAAGCAGGGACTTTTCTCTCGGTGGACGCACACTGTCCCTTTGTTCCGCAAATGCTAGGTGTCGTTGAGTACCGTCAGGGAAAATCAGTGTCATCGGTTGCGATGCTTCAGAAGCTGATACCGAGTGAGGGCGACCTCTGGGTAGTAATGCGCGATGTCCTTAAGAATGGGGTGTTTAACACAGCGGGATCCGTTGCGGGGATTGATGACATAGGTTTTGTCGAGCTCGCTCGTAGGGAGGATACTACGCCGCTTTCACCGATACTTGGTTCGACAGAAGCGCTTATCAGAGATCTCGGACGAACAACCGGTGAGCTGCACCTCGCTCTATCCGCTAGTGGAATGAACGCTTCGTTTGCTCCAGTGCTAGTGGACGAGTCCTTCTTTGAGGGCTTGGCGGACGGCTTCGCCCGCAAAGTTCGAGCGGTTACCGAGTCTTTAAATCTGCAGATGGCGGGACTCCCTGCTCAGATGCAGGAGATTGCGCAGCAAGTGATAGTGGAGAGCGCGGCTCTGGTGGAGAGCTTCCGGCATCTTAAAGAGGTGATGCAGCGAAGTGGCACGCTGGGTCGGATGAATGGTATTCGTTGTCATGGAGATTATCACCTGGGGCAGGTGCTGCTCTCTCAGGGCCAGTGCTTCGTGCTGGATTTCGAGGGCGAACCGCTTTTGCCAATAGCGGAGCGAAAAAAGCACCAACCGGCTCTGAAGGATGTCGCGGGAATGCTGCGGTCGTTTAGCTACGCAGCCAAATCGTTGCTCAAGGATGGGGTGGCTGATACTGAGCAGCATCGATTAGGAGCTGCGCGGTGGGAGAAGGCTGCTTCGGCGCTATTTATTAGGGAATACTGCAATGTGCTAGGCCCTGATACCACTCTGCTTCCGCAAAAGCCCGAGGAATTCGGTGCGCTTCTTAAAGCCCTGATTCTGGATAAAGCGTATTATGAGCTACAGTATGAGCTTAGTTCCAGGCCGGCTTGGATCGATATACCACTAGTGGGGATTGAGGAATTATTAGTAAGAGGAACTTCTCGGTGAGTGCAAACCCGGAGCCGCACTTTTTTGTTGGCGACATTGATCTTCATCTATTTGGTGAAGGCAACCACCTCCGCGCATATGAACGCTTAGGTGCGCATCTGCGACGTGTTGGTTCAAAGCAGGGAGTAAACTTTGCCCTGTGGGCTCCTAACGCCAGAGCGGTATCGGTAATTGGTGA
>JBGSVC010000078.1:0-3479 GCA_041753175.1 Planctomycetaceae bacterium | reverse complement strand
AGTTTGTCTGTCCCCCCTTGGAATGTGTAGACGCCTTTGCTCATGAAGTTAGAAAACACAATCCCATACGTGATCGCAGGGTCTTCCAGTGTCGACCCGTTGGCATACGTGATTGGTTCCATCAACAACCTGACGACATCGCTTCGTCCCGGGAAAAACTTTTCAAACAGCTCCCGTGTCGTCAATTGTTGATCATCATAAAAATTCATACTCCGGGCAGTATCAAAAAAGTCTTGTACCGTCTGAGCAGGAATACCAAACTTTTCAATCAGGATGTTTGTGAAATCATCTCGATTAAAAGATGTCTGCAAAGAAAACTGTGGATTCTCAAACCGAACCCCTTTGAGTTGCACGATCGAATCGGCGATCTCTTTTGTCCAGTATTTCCGACAACTTTTGATCATTCCCATCGGAAAGCCATGCAACGAAATATCAAAAATATGCCCGCCACGGCGTTTAAACCACGTCGCCAAACCTCCTAGTTGATAATGATGCTCCAGCAGCAGTACCGAATAGCCCTGCTTGGCCAGCACATTCGCTCCCGTTAAACCGGCTAAACCACTTCCAATCACCACCACATCGTAGTGATCTTTAACGTCTTTCAAAAAATCTTTGGCCATAACAACTTTACTGCATACAACGAGAGTTAATGACGACAAGTTATGCGTTTTGACAACTCGGTAAGTGTAGCAGGATCACTGAATTTGACCAATCCATCCGGCAGTGAATCCTGATTGATGAGCTGATCAAAGCACAATAGCGGCAAGATACCAATTCGCTCGAAACCTTGGTTGCAGCCCGACGGGAAACATGTTTGAATCAATCTCGATCGATATGTCGCATTCGGTTTCAATTAATCTCGAAAGGATCACCCCGTCATGGTACGTCTCCCCATGATTATCCGCATGATGTTGCTGGTGCTGCTGACGTCAATAAGCACGTCAACACGTGCACACGCCAGTGATCGACCCAACATTCTTTTTGCCATCGCCGATGATTGGGGCGCGCATGCCGGAGTCTATGGCACCCCCTGGATCAATACTCCCCACTTCGACTCCGTCGCCAAAAACGGTGTGTTATTTAACAAAGCCTTCACCCCCAATGCCAAATGCGCCCCATCCCGGGCCATCCTGCTGACAGGACGAAACTCATGGCAGTTGGAAGCCGCCGCCAACCACATGCCCTTTTTCCCTCTCAAATTCAAAACCTTCGCTGAGACCTTGGCGGAAAACGGCTGGCTCGTCGGAAATACCGGAAAAACATGGTCTCCCGGCGAGGCCCTCAATGCTGATGGGTCCAAACGGGAGCTCGCTGGAAAATCCTACAACAAACGCCACACAACGCCGCCCACCACCGGCATCGGTAACAACGACTACTCCGCAAACTTCAAGGATTTTCTGAACGACACAAACTCAGATCAACCCTGGTTCTTTTGGTATGGGGCCGTTGAGCCTCACTTAAGCTACGAAAAAGCCTCTGGAATCAACAAAGGAGGAAAGACTCTCGACCAGATCGATCGTGTCCCAGGATACTGGCCTGACGTCGAAGAAGTCCGCACAGATATGCTCGACTACGCTTTCGAAGTCGAATACTTTGATCGCCATTTGGGTCTTTGTCTGGAAGAACTCAAACAGCGAAATCAACTGCAAAACACCCTTGTGATTGTCACTTCTGACCACGGCATCCCACTTCCCCGTTGCAAAGGACAGGCTTATTTCGATTCCAACCATATCCCTCTGGCCATGCAATGGCCTGAAGGCCTCAAATCACCCGGACGTGCCATTGACGATTTCGTCAACTTCACAGACGTTGCTCCCACCATTCTCGACTTGGCCGGCATCGATCAGTCCAATTCCGGCATGGCCTCACTGACTGGCAGTTCCTTGAAACACTATCTGACAACCGATCAGCATGGCATCGTCGACCCATCACGAAACTTCGTCCTCACCGGTAAAGAACGACATGACGTTGGCCGTCCCGACGATGTCGGCTATCCCATTCGAGCCATCATCACCAATAACCTTCTGTATGTTAAAAACTTTGAAACCGACCGTTGGCCGGCTGGAAATCCTGAAACTGGCTATCCAAATTCCGATGGCTGCGAAACCAAGTCGGTGATTTTAGACCGCCACCGTGAAAATCCTGATGACCTTTATTGGCAACTCGTTTTTGGCAAAAGGCCCTCTGTCGAACTCTACGACCTTTCCAAAGATCAAGACTGTGTCCACAACATCGCCGACGATCCCAAATTCGCCAGTCGCCTTGCAGAACTTGATCAGCGCATGACGACACACCTCACGTCTCAAGGCGACCCCCGCATGTCAGGACTGGGAGACATCTTCGATCGTTATCCCGTCGCCAATAGCGCACAGAAAGATTATTACAACCGATTTCTTTCCGGCGAGAAAATCTTCGCCGGTTGGATTCGTCGCACTGATGTCGAAACTCCACCGTCCAAATAGCAACCGATTGACAGCTCAAAAACGAATCAAAAAAAACGACTCCTCGCTCAGAGAGCGACGAGTCGTTTTCATATCCCAAAGCGACAGCGCTGAATCACAACGCGAATGAGAACTCAATCACGCAGACCGATAGCAACCGAATCAGAGCTGTTTCTACTTGAACGGTCCAGATCGAAGCGGTCCAGATTCATGACTTTATCCCACGCGGAAACAAAGTCTGTGACAAACTTCTGCTCAGAATCATCACAGGCATACGCTTCACTAATCGCCCGTAACTGTGAATTCGATCCAAACACAAGATCCACAGCACTCGCCCGCCATTTAATCTGGCCGCTCTGACGATCACGCCCCTCATAAAAATGCTCGCACATCTTCGATGTCTGCCATTGAATATTCATATCCAGGAGATGGACAAAGAAATCATTCGTCAACGTTTCAGGATGCTCCGTCAACACGCCAAGTCCAAATCCCTCCGGAGTGACATTCAACGCCCTCAATCCACCAATCAATACAGTCATCTCAGGCGCCGTTAACGATAACTTCTGGGCGTGATCCAACAGCAGTTCTGGTGCCGGTCGATCGAGTTGATGACTGAAGTGATTGCGGAAACCGTCGCTGATCGGCTCGAGTACTGCAAACGCTTCAACATCTGTCATCTCCTGACTGGCGTCTGTCCGGCCTGGCGAAAACGGAACTTTGATCTCATGACCAGCATTCCTGGCAGCTTTCTCCACCGCAGCGCAACCGCCGAGCACGATCAAATCAGCCAGCGACACCTTCTTGCCATCCGTTTGAGCAGCATTGAATGCCGACTGAACCTGTTCCAGAGCCGTCAAGACTTTTTGAAGTTGATCAGGATTATTGACTGACCAATCTTTCTGAGGGGCCAATCGAATTCTCGCACCATTGGCTCCACCTCGATGATCAGTCCCTCGAAATGTAGATGCAGAGGCCCAGGCCGTTGTGACCAACTCCGAAATCGTCAGATCTGAACTCAGAATTTTGGCTTTGAGTTCC
>JBGSVC010000077.1:0-6383 GCA_041753175.1 Planctomycetaceae bacterium | reverse complement strand
GAAAAGTTTTTGAAAGGCTATTCGGGAACAGTCATTTTCATCACACACGATCGTCAGTTTCTTCAGGCGCTGGCAGGACGAATCGTAGAAATTGAACGGGGACGCTTGTTTGACTGGACCTGCGATTATCAGACATTCTTGACACGCAAGCAGGCCGCTTTGGAAGCAGAGGAACGCAATCAGGCGCTGTTTGACAAAAAACTGGCGCAGGAAGAAGTCTGGATTCGACAGGGGATCAAAGCCCGACGCACACGCAACGAAGGTCGCGTCAGAGCGTTGAAATCGTTACGTGAACAACGTCAGGCACGTCGGGAGCAAATAGGAAATGTCCATCTGCGTGCCGTCGAAGCAGAAAAATCTGGTCAACTGGTCATCGAGGCGGAGAACCTCAACTACAGCATCGGGAATCGAAATTTGATTCAAGATTTTTCAACTGTGATTTCCCGTGGAGACAAGATCGGAATCATTGGCCCCAATGGTGCAGGCAAATCGACGCTCCTGAAACTCTTTCTCGGAGAGTTGCCTATTCAAGAAGGCACACTGCGATTGGGAACGCGTCTGGAAATCAGCTACTTCGATCAATTGCGTCAGCAGATTGATGAAGAAAAGACCGTCATCGAGAATGTCGCGCAAGGCGTCGATACGATCACCGTGGGGGGAGTCTCCAAGCATATTTATGGGTATCTGCAAGACTTCCTGTTCACCCCTGATCGCGCCCGCCAACCTGCAAAATCTCTTTCGGGAGGAGAGCGAAATCGGCTGTTACTGGCTCGTCTGTTCAAAATGCCTTCCAACTTGATGGTCCTTGATGAGCCAACCAACGATCTGGATCTGGAAACGCTCGAACTGTTGGAAGAGTTATTGATCTCCTATCAGGGAACCATCTTGATCGTTAGCCACGATCGTGCGTTTCTCAACAATGTTGTTACCTCGACGATCGCATTTGAAGGAGAGGGAGTCGTTCATGAATATGTCGGCGGCTACGACGACTATCTGCGTCAGCGCAGCCGAAATCAGGAACTTCCACCCAGCATGAATGTCGTTGAAAAGCCAGACTCGAAAGCCAATACCTCATCCCCAAAAGCGAAAAAGCTCAACTTCAACGAAGAGCATGAACTCAAGCGGCTACCCAAGCAAATTGAAGAACTGGAACGTGAGCAGTCAACGCTCGAAACAGCCATGGCCGATCCCGCGTTCTTCAAGCGAGCGGCCGAAGTGATCACTCATGACATGACTCAAGTCAAAAAAGTGGGCGATGAACTGCAACGACTCTATGCGCGTTGGGAAGAATTAGAGTCGCGAACGTGACGATAATTTTTAACTATTATTCGTGGCCTTTGACACGATACTCGGGTCGCTTTGCAAAATCTTTTAAAAACGGTTCGTATTCTTCCGCTTCGATCCAGGCGCGTGACGGGCGCGTTGCAGGAGCTTGACGTTCCAATGGATAATCATTGCCAGCCAGACTTTCGTCCACAGACCGGCTCCACTTCATGAGTTCTGCGGCCATGGATTCAGTTTTTTCAAGTAGGCTGCTGGCCAAATTGTTCGTCTCCTGCGGATCGTGCTCCAGATCGTAGAGTTCGTAAGCCGGCTTGTTCAGATTCGAGACAATTAACTTAAACCCATCACCTGAACGCAAAACGCCATCGCCTTGTCGACGAAAAGGAATCGGCTGAATTCGATTGTTGATCCCTGGATTCCGGATCACAGGAACGAGGCTGATTCCATCGAGCGGGATCGAGGGTTGGGGAACGCCGGTGATCTCGCAGATTGTAGGAAGCATGTCCAGAGTCGACGAGGGAAACATCGTGACTGCAGGCTCTTTGATACACAACGGCCACTCCATGACCGCCGGCACACGAACTCCTCCTTCATAGAGAGTCCCTTTGTGTCCACGGAGTCCGCCGACAGTTGGTGGATCGATTTTGGACAGTCCGCCATTGTCGCTGCAAAACCAGATCAAGGTATTTTGTTCCAGTCCCAGTTCTCGCAATCCTGTACGAAGTGTTCCCAGGCTGCGGTCAAGAGCGACCATTTCCCCATAATGTTGCGCTGATGTTGAATTGAGTGCCTGAAAATCCAAACAGTCTTCTTTTACTGCCTGAAACGGAGAATGGGGTGAGCCATACCAGATGACACAAAACTGGGGCTGCTCATGATGCGTTTTCAAGTAGTTCAAAGCCTGTGTCACGATCACTTCAGAAGAATCTCCCGAGAATTCTTCAAAACTTCCCATACGGCTCATCAGAGGATTAAGGTCAAAGAAGTTGGTGACAGAGATCCAGGTTTGAAACCCGAATGGTTCGGGGCCGAAAGGATCGTCTTTGAGAATCGGAACTCCCGGGCCACGCAAACCATTGAGATGCCATTTTCCGAAATGAGCCGTCTGGTAGCCTTGAGTGCAGAGGAGATCTGCAAGTGTGATTTCATGAGCATTCATGGTATCGCCATGGGCGAAAACGCCCGAACGATCATTGGCTCTGCCCGTCAAGACGCTGGCCCGCGTGGGTGAACAGGTCGCCGAGCCGGCGTAGAACCGATCAAAACGCAAACCATTTCGAGCCATTTGATCGAGGTTAGGAGTTTTAAGCACGGGGTGATTGTAATAACCGGTTTCTCCCCATCCCATGTCATCTGCCATCACAAACAGGATATGTGGCCGGGTCGGATTCGGTGGAGAGTTCGCAGGATGATCCTGGCTATCTCCAAACGCAATGGACCACAGTCCGAAAGAGACCAGTCCGGTAACAATGATGGTCCACCATTTCATAGTGATACTTTCATGGTCAGATTGAGTTGAGAAATCGATGAGTGCAAGAACGAAATCTGCATCGTTTAAGTCGCGTCATACCATCCGAATTGGCCCAATAAGCCAGTGCAATCAGTATAACCGGAATTTTTTGCAAGAGGACCAGGCTCAAAAAACTGGTCGCTGGCTGCGAATTCTTATTCTGTTCGAGTGTTGACCTATGGTTAATTAAGAGACGTCGAGCAACTCTTCCACTCTTTCCATTAACCGCAGAAATACGCAACCTGTGCGGACAGATCTTTCCAAGTTGACATCGATTTCACAAGATGCTATTTCCAGGCGCGTTGGATTTTCGTTTCTGGAAGTGACAGTTGTGATGTTGACGATGGGAATCCTGGGAGCGGTGGCAATTCCCCGATGGGGGCAGGCGTTGTCAAAAATTCGTCTCGAAGCCGCAACCAATCGTTTGCTGGCAGATTTAGCAGCCGCCAGAACAGATGCCATTTCTACCTGCCAACAACGCACGATCATCTTTGATATCGCTCAAGATCAATATTCGATGCAAGGACTGCACTGGTTGTCCCCCGTAGGAACCCAAACGCTTGTCGATCTGAAAGTAGCTCCTTATTGTTCGCAGATCAACAGTGTCGATTTTAACAGCACCACACAGGTGACATTCGATCGATTTGGCGCTGCAAGCCATAACGGAATCATCCAGCTTCGCAACGGTTCGAAAACAGCGACGATTCGTGTCGACGCCCAAACCGGAAAGGCGAGTCTCCCATGAGAAATCGTCTGCCGAAACGATACAGAGCTGGCCTGACTCTCGTTGAACTGATGATTGCTTTAATCGGTTCATCCGTGCTGCTGGTCGGGTTATCGTCTTCGATCTTCGTCGCGCTCAAAGCAAGTGATCCGGCTGTGACCGATGCAGCCCGAATCGCTGAAGCCACTGCAGTGCTCAATGAAATCAAAAACGATCTGAGATATTGTTCCTCATGCAGCTCCTTAACGTCTAGCAGCATCAGTTTCGTAACGCCCGATCGTGATCAAAATGGTGCCGATGAATGGCTGTTCTACACCTGGAGCAGAAAAAAAGGCGATCCCGTTTACCGGACCTGTTTTGGGAAACTCCCAGTTGCCGTGTTGAACGATGTCGACAATCTCTCTTTTGAACTCGTCCGGCAAAATGGACGCGTGACTGCGGTGCTCATCTCTTTGGAACTCGATAGCGTCTCCAACGGACACTTCTCAACATCGGTGGAGGTGTTGAACCGACCATGAGAATTCACACAACTAAACGTCGTGGGATCAGTCTGCTCGAAGTCGTGATTTCGATCATGCTGGTGAGCATCGTATTGATCGGTTCGCTTCGAGCCGCCAGCACCTTGCTGTTGTCTCGATATGTCGACGTCAACAGAATCCGTGGCGAACTCTTGGCCGAAGTGCTGATGACGGAAATACTGAATCAGAGCTATGAAGATGCTGTCAATCCCGTATTCGGCATGGAATCTGGTGAGAACACATCTAATAGAAATAGCTACGATGACGTCGACGACTACCAGACCTTTACAGAGTCTCCTCCGCGATCATCAACCAATGTCGCCCTTTCAGGATTTGGTCAATGGACCTGGACTGCAAATGTCCAGTGGGTCGATCCTGTGGATCTGGCGACACCGTCTGCGAGTGAAACCGACGTCAAAAAAATCTCGGTAACTGCGAATACGGCTGGAATCGAAATGTGTCGTCTGGTGGCGTTTCGAACGATCAACTACGAGGCGGCACCATGAAACGCACAGCAGTAAAGAAGACACTTTGGCATCCTCGTCGAGGCATGGCTCTCTATGCCCTGACCATACTGACGGCGTTGTTTGTCTCCATCCTGATCACTGCGGGACTCTCTGTCTCCCGTCTTCAGTTGGGAATCATGCAGCGTCAAAGCGATCTGATCCAGGCACGCGCCAATGCACGATCAGCGATCGAAGTCGCGCTACTGGCGATAGCTTCCAATGACGACTGGCGGGACAACTATGAACATAATAAGGAGACGACTCCTGTTTCTCTGGGGACTGGCCTGGGTTCCATCAGTTGGATCATTCGTGATGAGGACGGGCGTCTGGACAATATCGACACGCGATTAACTCTGACCGGAATTGGTCGCCTGGGCCATGTCAGGCAGACCTGCACGACTGAATTTGTTCCCGGCAAAATTGAAGGCCCTGCAAACGTCGCCAGCCAGGAAAACACGTCGAAAGTCAATCACGAAGAAATCAAGAACAACCACTGGATCGGTCAGGCCATGTTACCCCTATTCGATTCTCATGTCGTGGAATGGAAAGTGACCAGTGTCGAGGTCTTTGCCAATAAGAAAAACGGAAATCGAAATATGACCGTCAAAATCTCGACAGCAAATGGGAGCCATTTCCCGGCAAACGTGATCGATCAGACAAGCATCAACAGTAATGATTTCTCTTCACAAGACCGTTGGACGACGATCGCCTTTTCAGGCAGTACCTGGCTGCAACCGGATGCAGAAATCTGTGTGACATTTGAAACCTCCGAGAATAAAAGTCCGATCGAACTCTCGACCATTGAAGACACACTCAATGCGTCGCAGATCGCGCTGATCGAGGGTGATCCAACATGGAAAGTGTCGACCCCCTCTCAAAGCTTAGCCATCCGCATTAACGCCTGCTATCGGACAGACGAGGCCGGCGCATCGGTCGTCGAACGGACGTGGACCTTTGAGGCACTCCCCTAAAAACGGGCATCCATCAATATTTTCGCATAGTTCATGTTTTGCGACAAGTTTCGCATTGAACACCAGAGAGCAATCGCTCATAATTAGATCTCAATAGTAGTCCAAATCACTTCAATTGAGATATATTCCGCATGAGACGCTATCGATTCCTTTGGTTGTCACTCTTTGCCACACTCCTCTGCTTTTCGTCAACTAGACTTTCGGCCGACGAATTGCCATCCCCCCTGTCCGCCGATGAGATCCGAGCGGGAATTGAGTCACACGACAAAGCTCTTTATGTCAAAGCGGGCTGGATTCGTGATCCTTATATCATGCTGGCAGCAGATGGTTTCTACTATCTGACTGGCACGACTCCCAATCCTGGTGATCCTCGTGAACATTCAGACCCCTACAATACCGGATTAGGTCCGGAGAGTATTGTGGGCTGGAAAATGCAAGTTTCCCGAAGCCGGGATTTAGCAGAGTGGGAAGATCTAGGGACGCCGTTTACGCTCAAAGATGGCATCTGGGCGACCGCCAGACCTGAAAAATTTGAATCGACTCCCCAGACGGATTGGAGATTGTGGGCACCGGAACTCCATGATATTGGCGGACGCTGGGCCATTGTGCAGACAAGTCCGTCGCCTGTCAAAGGAGCGAATTTGTCTTTAACTAAGGGCTGGGAAATTGCCGGGCCGTTTGAAAATCCCATGGGCGCGAAAATCGAGCGTCGTCATGATCCGTCTCTTTTTAAGGATGACGATGGGACTTGGTATCTGTTGTGGGGAAACACGGAAATTGCACCACTCAAACCAGACTTCTCGGATCTGGCTGGCAAGCCGGTCAAAATTGGACCCTCCGGCCATGGAATTGGCCACGAAGGTTGCCTGA
>JBGSVC010000076.1:0-11428 GCA_041753175.1 Planctomycetaceae bacterium | reverse complement strand
ATTGCTTTTCCGAGCTGATACTTCTCACGAAAAAAGCGTTGATCAACTGTCTTGAGTATCAGATCACGCAGACTCAACATCAACACGATCGACAACATCAAAATGCCAGCGATAGGAATCAACTGATGCGGAGAGACCACTCCCTGATTCGCGGCGATCAGAAACCCAACAGCAATGAGCAAGGCGCATCCGAATGTAACGCCATGAATCACGGCGTAATAAAGCACACCACGATTGATGAGCTGGTCGACGAGCATCAACCGGTAACGCGCAATCCCAATCGCATATGCCGTTGAAAAGGAAAGGCTGACCAGAAACATTGGGATTCGCGAATGTCCCAGCGCAAATTCAACAGGATCATAGACCCCCAGAAATATTGAGGCGACCACAAACAACGATGAGAGAATCGCGGCCGAGAGAATCCAACTGATTTGCTTTCTTTCAATCACGTTTCGTGAATGGAAATAGGAACTGATCAGACAGGAAAGACTCAAGGCATAAAAGCAGCCGGCGATGACCAGATAGCTGTAAATGATGATTCTTAAAGCCGCCATCCATGTATTTGCAATGGCAGGGTTATTCATCTGAAAACTGTACTCAGCGACAAGAATGCAGGTGATAATCGAGGCACAGAACACAGATGCGATACCATATAAAAAGACATTCAGCCCTGAGCCTAAACGCGTCACGATCTGTTTTGTGGAGGGGTAATGGCAGAAAAACTTCAACGAAATGACTGGAAGGAACGTGGCACATAAGACAAACGGAATCGTCAAAACGGAATTGCCCGTGATGACCCACCAATGAAAGCCCCCGACAAACGCGCCCATCGTCGTCAGACATGTCAGATAGAAAAGACGCGCGGTGGTATCGGTTGGACGGTTCCACACGGCCAACAATGCCACCGCAAAGACCCCTAACTGCAGGGCATACCAGAACACCGTGACCGCAACTTCCATAAAGGGGAGCGGGTGAAGAATAAGCCAGCAATTCCGGGGCTTCGACCAGTTACTGTCGGCACGCCAGAATTTAATGCGAACCGCGCGGCCACGTTCTTTTATTGTCACGACCGGTTTGAGTGTGCCGTTGTAATCCTCGACAAGCGGATCTTCATCCTTTTCGAGAGACTGATCTCCCATTTGAGGATTTCGTAAGGCCGAGATTGCTTTAGAAAATTCGGTAAATGAGCGTGTCGGACGATCTGCAACAGCGACCAGATAATCACCTACTTTGGGAAGTTCGCCGAAGTATTCAATCTGGTCATTCTCATCAATGAAGGAATTGACCAGGACCTTGCGGATTTCAATCCCCTCAATATTCGCAGGAGCCGTTTCAGGAACTGGCTGGCTGGTCAGCAAAGCCCGTAAACGAATATCAGGACTGGAAGCAACGTAGACGAGAACAGAGACGGTGTAGATATTGATGCCAAGCCCGAGCAGCAGGAAGAGAACAAATGTTGTGGTATTTTTCATAAATTAGACAAGTTTTCGGCGCTCAAAAAACGGAGAATGCAACGATTCTACGGCGCCGACGCGGCGCCGAACAGTCTATTATTCAACTTTTTTGCTGTTTCGCTAAAAATGATTCATGAATAATGAGAAACGACACAATCGTTTTCGCCAAGTGATTACCGTAAAATAGCTGCGATTTGATAAAAGACTCGCATCGGCGCCGATTCATTTTCCGAATTTGGCACGATCCATGCAATGATATTTCAGCACCCAGCCACCCGGAGCTGGCAATCTGAATGTCTTGAGCAACTCGGTCCCCCTGAGCGCAGAACACTGCATACTTTTGCTCATCTAAATATTCAGCATTGCTACTCCGGGTTTTCTTATGCGCTGTATTTCATATTCGCTGAGTGTATGGCGTCACTCTTCCTAGCATCACATCCTTATCGCTGACAGCTTGTTTTTACGGATGTGTTCATAAGGATTTCTTGCGAAGAGATCTTCGCATTTCTCTTCTACCTTCATCGATGGCTAACAACACAGATCAACGCTGACTTTCGGACCATGCTGAAGTCGACACTCCTCAATCTGCGCGGACTTGCGGGACTGACGACACGCATAGTTGCTATTGGGATATCGTTCTGGTTCAATGAAACCAGACGCTCAACGACACCACTGATTTGCAGGCTAAACGACCATGACACCGATGCCCCAGAATTATCTTTCTATTGCTCCCGTTTACGGATTGGAACGACTAAAAGCTCTCGGAACCCAAAGCCAGCAGGAGTTTGAGGGGGAATTTTCAGAGAGCGATCTCAAATTGCATGCGAACCTGCTCCTGGCTTCGCTGGGCTTGCCGATCGTACAATTGAGCGAATTTTATAAGTATGAGCAGATGGCAGACAGTCTGCTGGCCGTCAATCGCGAGCAGACTCGGTTATTGATCAATGAGCGTTGCCCAGTCGATCGACGCATTGAGTCATTTTTAGAGCGTTATTTCTCGGATGTCGCGGCGGATGGTCCTCTGCGATTGCCGAATCAGACGTTGGTACTTGATCGTCATGGTGTGGGAAGGGTTTTGTCACTGCCTCCCAATGGCGAGTTTTATGAAAATCGCTTTGTCAGTTCTTATCGGCTGAAAAATGGTGTGCTTCACAATCCGATGCATGATCGACGTACGACCAAAGGGACGTTCCATGTCACTGAAGGGGGGCTGCCGATCGCCGGTGACAAGCGTGCGGTTCCTAAAGAGGTCTTTTATCGTTTGTTCCGGGCCGCGATGTCGCCTTCGACAGAATTGAAAAGCCTGCCGTTTACTTCCTTGTCGCCCGAGCAGGCATCGACATTTGTGTCTTTATATCTGCGTCCTCTGGTTGTTCCTGAAGTCCCTGGCGTAAGCCCCCATAAGTCGATGGAGATTCGTTTTTTTGCGCCGGGGTCGTGGGTGAGTAATCTGGATTTTGTCGAATCAATATTCGGCAACGCCGGTAATCCCCTGATACCCGATCGCGATGCGGGCCTGGATGTGGAGCACTGGTCAGGGCATACCGGTTGTGTCATCCTCGCGCCTCAAATGCTGGAGTTGACCAAGAAAGAACTGGGATTGCCGCATTATGATCAGGCGACAGACCGACAACGTCGTGACAGCATGTGCTGGAAGGAAGCCCATGAACTCTACAACGATGGTCAGGCATTCAAAATTACGTGCCGGGATGCATCGGGAGTGATTGTGACGTTGATTGCTGACAACTATTTTGGATACTGCAAAAAAGAAGTCAAAACACAGATCAGCTTTGCGACAAATCTCTACGGAAATTCCGAAGAAGAGCACGCCGGGGGAGCAATCGCTTTTCCGAGTTACTCGTTAGGCGATACGTTCACTGCAAACAGCATCCGGTATAACGGCAGAACCTTCAAAGATGTCGTCAAAGACTATGGGTCAACGATGATTGTTCATCCTGAAGGATATGGCGTCGATCGATTGTATCCAAATCTGATTTACATTCATGAAGAGTCGCAGGCATCGCTGAAGGATCAACGTATCCGCTGGCAAAAAGGGGATCAATGGCATGAAATCCCGCTTCTTCCAGGACGTGTCTACATGGCTCCCAGTGGATACAAGCTACGCATGGAAAAGCACCCCCAGGCACCCAGTTGGCGATTGATCGGAACGGTGGCGGAAGGCACGTTTTGTCATAAGCCGTGTACTGTCAGTGGCGGGGGGAAAAGCGAGATTAGTAAATCGCTGATCGACTACATGCTCTACGGCCCATTGTATGTCGCCGATTTCGAGAAAGATTCGCAACAGGTCGAAGAGATTTTCAATCGCGACTACAGCAATCGCTGGCGTGAAGGCTATCAGGAAAAGCCGGATTATTCCCAGCGTGATTCCAGACCGATTCTCAGTAAAGAGCGGACTCTGGGGAGCGTCATCAAGCTGCTCACACCTTCTCAAGACTATAACGACGACTACAACGCCTGGCTGCGAAACATCCCCGATCATATTCTCTCGATGCTCTTCATCATTAAACGCTTTGAAGAAAACGGCTGGGATGATCGATGGAAGACTCTCTTTGGGGTCGATATTGTCAATGGTCATCCCGGACATGAATTGAAATATCGGGATCGAACATTAGTCGGAACCTATTTGCGTGTGGGGTTTTTAGGTCCGCAAAAATGGCGCACCTACAAACTGCGTCAGGATTTTGCAGCCGCCACGAAGATTCAAACAGAGGACGACATTTCCGTTTCGACCATGGTTCCGGGCTGGAAACTCAATCGTGACCATGAGAGCTACGCCAACTCCGAAAGCTACAAATTTCTCGTCAACTGCGAGTATCGTCTGTTCCAACGCCCCGATGAAGCCATTCACCGAGGATTCGATAAGCAGGCAGAAGCGGATCTGGCCAAGCGGAATAACTTTATCTCCAACTTCGAGCCATTAACACATGACGACATCGAGCAGATGGCCGAGCATGTGGCCGACTTTGATGCCTTTAGTCAACCGATGCAAAATCTGTTGACGTCGATGCTGACAGATCACGATGCCCAATACGTGGTCTGTTCTGCCAATCCCCGTCAAGTCGATGGTAAACCGAGTAAGAATCCGAGGTATCTGCAGGATCGCCCTGATATGGTTGATCCCTTTCAAAGATACGTCGCCGAAAAAAGCCTGAGGCTTTATCGCCGATTGACTCTGGACGATCCGATCTACACCCCAGTCAATGCCATCTTGATGGGTCGACGTAACAACCCTCCAGATGCTGCCGCTGGGATTCGAGGTCTGGCGGTCTACAATCCGATTCATTATCAGGAACTCCCTGAGTTGTTTATGGACTATATCTGTTCGCTGACCGGGAAAAGTCCGTCGACGACCGGTTTTGGCAGCGAAGGGGCGCTCACAAAAGGACCATTCAATGCCCTCCAGCCCACAGCGGATTTGAACGCTGCTTATCTGAGCTATGTTCTGACGGATCGAGGCGCATTTTCCTCGGCGGCTGGTCATATTGGTCCTAACGTGCAGGTTGATCACGACATTAGTTTGCTCATCCCGGAGATCTGGTGCCGGTTAAGTGATGACGAACGTGATCCGAGAAATCTGATCAACAACGGCTGCCTGGAAAAACTGGAGGACCGGACAGAGGGCGGGACGGTCGTGCCGGTCAGTCGGTTAGGTTACCGCATCACTGAACGATTCATCTCGCGCTATTTTGGACGCATCTTTGACAACCCTTCGTTTGTCTTCGATGAATCCATCTTAAAGCCCGAGCTACAGGATCAAGAGGCATTTCTTGATGGCGTCAACTACATTGTGGAAGCACACAAAACGGTTGCCAAAACATATCTGGAGGATGGCTCCTATGAGGATCTGATCCCTCCGTTGCAGATTCTCATCGACATCATGGCGACGGGCACGTGGAACGGGAAGACTATCCACGACCCCGATGTCAGATCCCAATTCACACGCGAAGTGACTTTGAAAAGCTCGTGGTATCGGGCACGACTGGAAGCCAGACGTGAGGTGGAGTTAGGTTTAATGAAACAGCATCTCGATTATCTGGACGAGTTTTTGAGCAATTCGACACGTGAGAACACGATCAAAAGAATGAATATCCACACGCGACGGGATTGGGTCGTCAATCGACTCCAGGAAATTGAAAGCGAGTCTTACCTGGAATCTCTGATCGGAACAACCGGGGCGCAACCGGGTATGAAACTTGAATCGTGAATTTCCGTTCTCTGCATCTTTAGTAGCGTTGCGGAAGTTCTTGCGTGTAGGACTTCCGCGACAGCCCTCTTAAAACGATCCCTGATTAAAACGATCCCTAAGAGATGCTGTTACGGATTTTCATCAGCATAATGAATCAGGCTCATCACATCATGTCCTTCGAAGTTTTTGCGTCCATTGAGAAAATCCAGTTCAATCAGAAACGCGCAGCCAGCGATTTTTGCTCCGGAATGTTCCGCTAATTTCAGGCAGGCCTGCATCGTGCCACCAGTTGCCAGCAGATCGTCGACAAGCAAGACACGATCAGAGGAGTCGAGTGCGTCTGTGTGGATCTCCAGACAGTCTTTGCCATATTCGAGTTCATAATGATGTGACTTGCGATCAAACGGAAGTTTGCCAGGTTTGCGAACCGGGATGAAACCAGCGTCCAGCTCCAAAGCCAGCGGTGTGGCAAAGATGAACCCTCGCGCCTCGGCGGCCATGATTTTAGTCACCCCATGGTTTTTGAAATAATCAGCAAACAGTCGAATCGTCTCGCGAAAGGCAGGCGGGTGATTGAGTAAAGGGGTGATATCGCGAAACATGATTCCCGGCTTGGGAAAATCGGCGACATTTCGAATATGGTCTTTAAGATTGAGTGTGCTCATGCGGTCGCCTTTATGTGGAATGAAATCACGGATTAAGAATTCAGGAATCGAACGTCCCTATGGATATTGATGGACAATTCATTGAGGAAATCACTTAGTTCGTCAGCCCCCGTCGTGCGGTCGCGACCTCTTCACTGGCGGCAGACTCACCTTCGTAGAGGACAATGATCGATTGATAAATGTCGCGTGCCTGACTGCGTTTGCCTTCGCTGGAAAGCTTTCTGGCTCGGTCCAGGGAATTTTTTAAGAACGTTTTGAGGTCTTCTTTTTCGGACGTCAGTTTGCGGAGCTGCGTGAGCAAGTCATTGGTGACCAGACGCAGTTTTTCATGTTCTTCAGAGCTGTCCAGTAATGGAAGCAGTGCCTCCAAGGTTTTTTCGGCGGTTGCGACATCCCCTTGTTCAAAGGAGACTTGAGCCAGATGCAGGAAACGACGAGGCTCTTCATATCCTGCCGGATTGCGCCTGAGATGTTTGCGGCCGATGCCAAAATCCTGCTTGATTTCATAGACATCGATTTCAGAGATCAGCGGTGTGATCGAAGCTTCCCATGTTTGGGGATCACTTCGCAGCAAAGGCTCCAGATATTGATCGCGCGCTGTGATCCATTGAGATTCACCTGCTTCATACAGGGCCAGACCTTTGTCAAATTTTTGTTGATCACTCAATTCGCCATAAGCGACAAAATACGTAATCAACCCCACACCTGCGATCAACAGTCCCAGCAGAACCCAGGTATTTTCAAAGATATTCCAAAACTCGTGTCGTGCCTGTGATTGCTCAATCTGGGCTTTGACCAGATCTCGCATGAGGGTTCCGCCGACTGCATTGGGATCGCCATGTTCTGTGATCAAGGTTTCCGATGTTGATGAGTAATTCCCATCAAGGGCCATCGTTTTACGTGACTCCGAAAGATCGACTTTGGCTGGAATTTCTTTCAGGCGCAGTGAAAGGACATAGGCATCCGGATAGCGTTTGTCAGCATCTTTCTCCAGACATTGGCAAACAACTTCGTCCAGCCAAATCGGGATTTCTGGGACGAATGTTTTGGGAGGATCGAACTGGCCGAACTTGTGTTTTTGGATGACATCGAGTGTTGTGTTACCAGTAAAGGGAGGCCGCCCGGTCAGCATGACATACAAGACAGCGCCCATTGAATACAGGTCGCTTTTTTTCGTTGCGCGGTGACCTTGTGCCTGTTCTGGCGACATATACTCCGCCGTCCCGATGATCCCCCCGGTCACAGTCAGTTTTCCGGCTGCAAACATCTGGGCAACGCCGAAGTCTGTCAACTTGACGAATCCATCCGGTCGAATTAACAGATTTGAGGGTTTCAAATCGCGATGGACAATCCCTGCATCGTGAGCGGCTTTGAGCGCATTGCAGATTTGAACGGCATAATCGATGGCTTCTCGCCAGGGGATGCGTTTTTTCTCACGGATGACTTGAGTGAGAGTTTTGCCTTCCACATACTCCATGGAATAGTAGTATGTCTCCTCATCAACGCCATTGTCTATAAACTTTACGACATGCGGATTGTTGAGTTTCTGCATTGACTCAATCTCGCGATTGAATCTGGAAACAAATCCTTCCTCTCGCGCCAGAGAGGCTGGCAAGACTTTGACCGCCGCCAGATCACGTGAGACGATATGTCGTCCCAGATAAACCGTTCCCATCCCGCCGGAACCTAATTTTGATTCAATCTGATAAGGGCCGACTTGTTCGGGAATCATGTGGCGACTTTCCATCAGAAGAAAAGCTTCAGGTTTTTTTCAACGGAGGCAGGAGGAATTTTTAGAAATAAGTTACGATAGCATCGTCGATGCACCCAGGGCACTCGCGGCTCCCTTTTCATCAGACTAATGGACCTCTTCGATTTCAACAAGGCAGGGCCGATGGATCAGGACAGACAAGACCAGACGAGAACAGATCAAGCCTCATCGGTTTTCATCGGGGAAGATGGATCGTCTGAGGCCATTTTATTGATCGCTCATGGAAGTCGACGCAAAGCTGCCAATGACGACCTCTTAACGATTGCAGACTATTTGCGTCAACGGACACCCGGTGTCCATGTCGAAGTCTCTTATCTGGAATTGACCACACCAACAATTCCTGAAGGAGCCGCCGCCTGCATTGCCGCTGGTGCGTCACTGGTTTATATGCTTCCGTTTTTTCTCTCTCCGGGAGTTCATGTCGCCCAGGATCTG
The DNA here is from genome assembly GCA_041753175.1 of Planctomycetaceae bacterium. Lineage (GTDB taxonomy): Bacteria > Planctomycetota > Planctomycetia > Planctomycetales > Planctomycetaceae > SXPC01. The sequence continues at coordinate 2,896 of JBGSVC010000076.1, read as the reverse complement.
GAAGAGTTTCGCGAACAGTTCCACCAGCGATATCCCCATGCAAAATTCGTTGTTTGTGCGCCGATGGGCGTCCATCCTTCTTTGGTAGACATCCTGCTGGAACGTCTCGAACAAGCCCGGTCTTTGACTGTCAATGACTCACCTTAATTGTTGAAGACCGCGGGTCTCGTCGCCGCGCATGTCAACTTTGTGGCTTTTTCTTGGAAGGGAATTACTTGGATCAGTTCGCAAACGTCATTTTTCAGACCTTTTTACTGGCTGGTAGCTTCATGATGCTTTCTCACAGGCGCTCTGAAGCCTCACAGACAATTCCATCCCGAAGTTTGCGTGCGCTGGTGCTTTCGAGAATGACGTGGCAGAATTTAGGATTGCTCGGGGTGACATTCTGGGCGTTTCTTGTCCTCACGATCCCCGTCGAACCAGTCATGCAATCGACAACTGACACCCTGGTCGATCAAGGACTGACCTGGTTGCTGGTCATCGTTACGCTGTTTGTTGTTAGAAGTCCTTTAATGCTCGATGCGGTGTTGTGGTTGGGTGCCGCAATTCTAGTATGTTCATTGTTACTGGCACGACAAATTGGCGCCCTGCCTGCCAGTGTGTATGGGATATTGGCCATTCTCCTGTGGGTGGCCGCGATCGTGGAATCATTGCCCCGTTGGAGCATTACCCCAGTCAACAGGTTTGCGTCCTGGAAACGTGGGGATCTGATGTTACAGACTGTGATCGTCGCCGCTGCAATGTCGTTATTGATCGAGACGGTCTTGCAGCAAACTCAGCCTCTCCCGATGTCTACCCGATTATGGCCAATCGGTTTTGTATTGATAACGATAGGTTGCTGGCAGTCAGTCAGTCATGTCGTTTTTGCACGCAGCCTGCTGGGTCTATGTTTGTTAGGACAAGGCGTTGTCATGATTTCATCAAGTCTCCACCGAGATTCTACCGCTTCAACGATCACCGTCTTAACTCTTTGCGCGGTGATCTTTGCCCTCTTGTGTCGTCAGGTATATTTGAAGACATTTGCAAAGACGCCAGACAACAAAGAGATCGATGCAACACGTCACGCCCGGCAATTGGAGATCATCAACCAGCTAGGTCACCTTCCATGAATGACATGATGTCTCTCTCGCTGAGTCAAATTTCGATCGACGCTGCCTGGGTGTTTGTCGTCTGTGTTGCTGCCGTAGCTCTCAATGCACTCCAGGGTGTTCTGGTCTGGTTGTTTAATTACCGCTGGCTCCCTTTAACCATGACCGCGATCGTCTCGATGTGTCTGGCCGTCGGTTTGGTACTCGTGGGAAATGATCAGTCGATCGATGCCATCATCTCCCGGATTCGAAGTCTGGAGTGGCTCTCGATTGGAAATCCTGTCCTGTTGAAGATCTCCTTTCGGTGGTTCTCAGAGGCGTTGAGCACTGGTTTGTTGATAGGGGTCTTGCCTCTGATGAGCCTGGCCTGCTGGTTAATCCTCTCGACACCCGTCTTCAGTGCTGCCCAGAAAACCGAGTTGTCACGAACACATCGATTGCTGGGCACGCTTTGCGGACTAGCTTTGTTTCTCCACGTTCTGATCACGTTCTCCAACGACATCTGGGTCATGCTCACCAGTTGGCTGCTGTTAACGCCGCTGCAAGTCGGGATGCTGGCTATAGAATTAGGATCGACCTCAGAGGGCAAACTGACGGGCAAACACATCATTCGTCTGTTTCTTTCGCAGTTAGTCTCCGATCTAGCCATAGTGGCCAGCGTGATGATTCTGGCGGGAAGACTCTCGCACGTTGACATTTCCCAATTCCTTGACCCCAAAGCCTTACAAGAACTTTTCGAAGCCAATCCGGCGGCTCTGGATCTAGTCTCTATGGGAATTTTCTTTTCCTGTCTGGGACGACTGGCACTCTTTCCATTCTGCCTGGGGAATGATCTTTCAGGACAACGCCCTCTTGAGCGACTCGTTGTTCATCAACTTTTTTTTGGACTCGTTCCGACAACGATTCTCTTGTTCAAAATGTCGGGGATGCTGGCTGTCGCGCAGGGTTTAACGGGTTCAATCCTGATGCTCGCGGGGATGACCGGGTGCGCCGCTGCAGTCTTTACCATCGTCCGACCGGAGGGACATTTTCACATCAGTTCTCGACTGGCAAGTTTGAGCAGTGTGATTGGAAGCCTGATAGTCCTGGCAATTTTTTCTGGCTTGAAAACGATCTTCGAGCCACTGCTGGTCTTTATCGTCTGTTGGCTATCGCTGATTGTCTCGCTGCTGGTCATTTGGACCTATTCCTCACCCCAAAAATCATCACCCGTAGCTCACAAATTCTCGCTGGTACTCTTTTTCCTCCTCAGCTTGGGAAATGTCCAACTCATATTTCAGGGACTTCAGTTCGCCAATCAGAAATCGACCGTGCTCACAGGACTGATCTGGATCTGCATCATGGGATTTTATTTTGGACTCGGACAATGTTTCCCGATTCAAGAGCCATCAAAATCCGACAGGAATGCTCCCGATGGCTCGCGTCAGATATCCATCATTCGATCTGGTCGGCTGTGGGGCCTGTTACTGATCGTCTGGACTCTCACTCTGGTTGTGACCACGACATTGACTTTGGGATACTGGCAACTGAGCCCTCATGGGTTGCATGTCGTCTCCAACCTCTTGAGCACGTCGCGCATCCGACAAATACTGATTTTTCCTGATATTTCTGAGTGGGCCACACGTCAGCAAGTTCTCATTGTGATGATCTGTTTTGTCGCAGGGATTGTCTGGGAATCAATGTCATTTCGTCAGACTCATCGTCCGCTGGCACTGATTCAAATGGCACGCAGACGTTTTTATCTGGAAGATCTCTACTTTTTCCTTTCTTTGGGTCTGCGGGGAGTCGCTCAACTGACGCGTCTGCTC
>JBGSVC010000075.1:0-4356 GCA_041753175.1 Planctomycetaceae bacterium | reverse complement strand
TGGGCCGACGCGGGCGTCATTTGTCCGATGACGATCTACAATGTCTATGGCGATACCGAACTGCTCAGAAGACAGTATCCTTCGATGAAAAAGTTTGTCGAATTCTGTCGAGATCGCAGCACCAGCGACATGCTCCCACCTGAAAAATATCACTGCTTTGGAGACTGGCTGAGCATCGGAGCGGATACTCCCAAAGATATTAACTACATGTCATACTTCTCCACCAGCACCCTGTTGACGGCTCAAGCAGCCATGATTCTCGGATACGAACAGGATGCCGCGGAATTGACAGATCTCTATCATAAAATCGTCGCCGCGTTTCAAAAGAAGTATGTTAAGGACGATGGCCGGATCGAAGGCGATACACAGGCCTGTTACGTTCTTGCACTTGCAGCTCAATTGTATGACCTTGAAGACACACGGATGAAAGATCTCTGGGCCAAATATCTTGTTGAAAAGATCGAAGAGAAAAACTGGCACCTGTCCACCGGATTCATCGGGACCAAAGATCTGATGCTCATTCTCTCGAAGATTCATCGCAACGATGTGGCGTATCGATTATTGCATAATAAGACGTTTCCAAGCTGGGGCTTTTCGATTGAACACGGAGCCACCAGCATCTGGGAACGCTGGGACGGCTGGACACCTGAAAATGGTTTCCAGACACCTGGTATGAACTCTTTTGCACACTATTCGTTCGGCGCTGTATACCAATGGATGAACGAAAACATCGGAGGAATCACCAGTCAGGAACCTGATTATAAGTTGTTCCAGATTGCACCCCTGCCTGGTGGTCAACTCACATCTGCCAAAACATCTTTTCTTTCTCCTCACGGCCCGATCGTTTCTGACTGGTCTTTAGAGGGAGAGAAACTTCGCCTTTCTGTGACGATCCCGTCCAATACAACAGCCCTCGTCAAAATTCCTACCGACGATTTAAGCTCCATCAAACTCGACGGTCAGGATGACTGGGTCAACATCGATGGACTTCTGGCAACTCCTGAAGTGATGACCTCCGATGTCGTCAATGGTTACTCGACTTCCAGTGTCGGCTTTCCTTTGGGTAGTGGAACCTACAAGTTCACGGCTCAAGTCAAGCCAGTTTCCTCCGCGGGAAGATAATACGCGTGTTCTCACAGGGCCTGGAAACAGGCCCTGTTTTTTTATCACGAAAATTGTTTGTGATGTCTGAAAGACTGACTTAAACTTCTTTCTGACGCGACATTCCTTTTCCCTCCCATAACGATCCCACTATGAACCACCCCTCGACGAATTTCACTCACCCATCCAAGATCGTCACCATCCAGCAACACATACTGCTCGAAGAGAAGAAATTCCCCGGCGCCTCCGGCGAATTCTCCTGGATGCTCTCAGGGTTAACCTTGGCCTGCAAGATGATCGAAGCCTCTGTCCGCAGAGCGGGTCTGAATTCTATTCTCGGTCGTGCAGACACTTCCAACACGCATGGCGAAGTTCAACAAAAACTTGATATCTATGCCAACGATGTCTTGCTTCATAGCCTCGGTTTGCGAGAAAGCGTGGGCGTACTCGCTTCTGAAGAAAATGAAACGCCGGTCATCGTTCATAACGAGTCCAACAACGCCAAGTATGCCATCTTGTTTGACCCACTCGATGGTAGTTCCAACATCGATGTCAATGTCAGCGTTGGCACCACATTCTCCATCTATCGCCGGCCGATCGACGTGGAACTCAACGAAGCGACCAAATGGATTCTGCAACCTGGAGCCCAGCAAGTCGCCGCCGGTTATGTCGTTTATGGGTCTTCGACAGTCATGGTCTATTCTGCTGGCAAAGGCGTACACGGATTCACACTCGATCCGGCGATCGGTGCGTTTGTTCTCTCTCACGAAAATATCCGAATGCCGACTTGTGGGCCCTATTATTCTGTTAACGAAGCCTATCAGGATTCCTTCCCCCAGGGTTATCGCGACTTTCTCTCCGGTTTACGTGCTGGTGAACTGAAACGGAAATATTCCTCACGCTACATCGGTTCCATGATTGCAGACTTCCATCGCACGCTCCTGAAAGGGGGCATCTTCTTGTATCCCCCCACCGATGATCATCCCGAGGGGAAACTCCGCTTGCTGTATGAAGCCAACCCGATCGCCTTTATCGCCGAACACGCTGGCGGAGTTGCCACCAATGGCTCCCAGCGTATTCTCGATCTCGAACCGACGAGCATTCATCAACGCACCCCGCTGGTCGTTGGTAGTCCTGAAGAAATGGCTTATTTGTCGACGTGTCTACAATAAGTCCATGCGTCTGTTGATTCGTCACTGCTCAGTAGAAGCGTTGAGCGCAATCTGCTGATCGACCTGAATGCAATAATGACGGTAATCTCGGTCCAGATCGTCAAACGATTGCCCTGTCAATTTCAGCAGCGACTCCGGCGACTGTGAAATAATGCGTGAGCTGCTGTAAAGCTGGCCTAGATGAAAAATCAGGGCATCGCGATAAGCTCCTTCGTTGGCGAGCATGAAATAGTGAGTCAGTCCGGTGGCCTGACTGTAACGATGTTGCAGGTCTTCAGCGGCGCCTGATTGAAACTCATTTTGTCCCATCGAGGAAAACTGCTGGAATGGGACATAGTTGTGAAACAAGAGCAGATTCTGGCGGGCATTGATAAAACGGATGTATTCAGGATGGCCCGTGGTCATGGAGAGTCCGTCTTCGCTTTTTTGAAACGATTCCATGTAGCAGGCAATCCCCTCGATGATCCAGAAGTTCGATTTCTGGCCCGGCGCGCGGTCTTTAGACTGGCTTTGATAAAATAACTGGTGCGTGGCTTCATGATAGAGCGCTGTCAGGCTGGAGTTCCCGGGATCATCAAAAAAATAGGCGATCCCATCGTCGTTCATATACAACCCGTTCGTCACCGCGATTTGTGGAACCTTCTCGATCAGTTGCGCGACATATTCACTTTTTTGGGCATAGTAATGCACTTCATACAACTGGCTAGTGCGCCCCAGTGGTGACGTGTTGGATTTGAAGAGGGCTTTCATCTGATCATGAGAGTTATAAAAACCAGCAAACAGAAAACGGAAATACTGATGGAAATCTTCTAGTTCGCGTGCAATCTGCACGCCTTTTTCGAGTGAGTGATTGGTTTTGACCAGAAAATTGGCCGTTCGGATTTGCCAGGCATGACGAAAATCCCGACGGTATTCTGCCTCTCGATCTTTCTGAATCCATCGACCATCATAAGAGCGAAGTCCCTGCTCGTACTTTTCGACATCTCGCTGGAGAATCCATCCCAACTGAGGGTCGTCGACGTATTTTTTTTGACGCTTGTCTCGCTCAAACGGCGTGACCCATTCGTTTCCATATCGCACATATCCCAAAATTCGACGTGTTTGTTCATGATCAGGACAGACATGCAGGATTTCCAGAAGAATCTGGTAACTTAGAGAGGGCAGGCTGACGTCGATCGCCCGCTGAGATAAGTGAAACAGTGCCTGGCTATATTCGGCTTGAAGCGTTTGAAACCGCATGCGGATCGCCCGTTCATTTTCAGGCAGTGAGATCGGGATCTCCTCTCCCACCTGGCGTGTTGGTTTCAGATAAGTCGTCTCATGTCGCAGATGACCTTCTCTGAGAATGGCCAGTCGCGTGACCAGATCGGTCAGACCTGCTTGTCCGGCATCAAGAATAAGTTGAGAGAGCTGTTGTTCAAACGTCTGATTTAATTCGACATGTCGCGATTGAAGTTCCACCATTGCTGGATTAGCAGCAGGTTGAAAATGTCCCAGCCCGGCCTGCGCGGCGTGATTGCCCAGGCCCCCTGTCTGGCAAAAGACGAGCAACATGACAGACATCGAACAAATGGTCTTTAGCATCTTCAAGCTGGCTCGTGGAAATATCACGATCGCATCTCTCCTGGTCAAATGAAGATCCACTAAGAATCGATCGAGAACAGGCCTGATTGAACAGACATCTCCAACGACAATTTGGAATATCCTCACACCTGTTGATTTTCTATGCTTTCAGTCGAACGAAAAAGTTTAATTCATCTACCTGTTTCTCAAAAGATCAGTTCGAGGACCAATGCAAGCTGCAGGGTATATCATCAAGGAACAATTGGCTTTGGGAGTCAAACATCCGTGGGCATCTCTTCTCGTACAGGGAATCAAGACGCTGGAAATCCGCAGTCAGCCGACGAACGTGCGTGGTCCCATCTACATCTATTCTTCTCAACGATCGGCTATCGAGCCATTTGCGCTCCGCGCGATTGAGCAGTTCGGTATCGACTTATCAGCCCAGTCATATGGACAACTCGTCGGTCAAGTCACCCTTGTTGAGTGTCAGCCCGCGCAGCCCGACGACGAAACGCTCAGT
>JBGSVC010000074.1:0-22303 GCA_041753175.1 Planctomycetaceae bacterium | reverse complement strand
TCATGGTGAAGAGATCTCTTCACCATGATTACAACAGCAATCCATCAATTCGCAGCGACAGGCTCTTCAGGAGCGGCATCAAAAATCAACAGTTGACTCCGGGTCACATCACACAGGTAAACCCGATTCGTTTGCGTGTTCACAGCAAACGACACATTCCGGCACCCATCACTACTCATCGTCGTGTAGTCGACCAGAAGATTTTTCAACTGACCTTCCTCATCAAACTGCTTGATCTTCCCTTCGGACTGCGAACAGAAAATCTCCCCGCCAGGTCCGACACACACATTCATCGGATTGCAACAGCCCGTGAATCCGTCGGCATCATTCTCACGTGCCTTCTTGCCAAAAGACATGACCAGGTTGCCCTCGAAATCATACTTCGCGACCCGATACTTCGTATTCTCCGAGATCACCAATCCCTCATTCGTTGCCTGCACATGAATCTGACCGCAACACCCGCCCTGTCCATCCAGACAACATTCAGGATCTTCACAGTCTTCATTCATGCACCAGGTCGCAAATCCATAACCCTTTTCCATGCCGGTCACCAGATAGATCTTCTCTGCGGTCACTGATACACAATGAATCTTAGCCAACCGACTCTTCACCTCTTCCACAGCGGCATCGACTTGCTCATCGTTAATCTCCGTGGGCTGATCCTTAAAGTAGGTCAGCGTCGACTCCAGACTTTCAATCATGCTCTTCTGGGAAACCACAGTTTTCTCGGCTGATTTCACTTTCTTTTCCGCTTTTTTCAATTCGGCTTCCAGCGTCGAGTTCTCAGCAATGGCAATGGTTCCGTCTTTCAAGCCATTGATCGTCGTCGTCATCTCTTCAATCGTCGTCTCAGCATTTTTCACTTGAGTCTGAGCCCGTTCGATCATCTCTCCATAACTTTTGAGGACACTTTTGGCGCTGTCGATTTGTTGTTGCAATGTCGCCTTGGCTTGCTCGCGAATCGCCGATTCATCCTTGAGGCGTTCTTTCAAAAATGCAACCACATGATGACTCACTTCCTGTCCATCTGCTGAATAGCGGGCCAACTCTCCATTCCCCGCCACGACCACGCCCCCCTCAGGACCAGCACACATGGCTTCACCGACAAATGACAATGGGACTTGTGTCAGTTGGTTGCCATGCGCATCAAAGATGACGACCGTTGATTTCGCTGATTCTTCCCCTTGGGCTCCGACACTTCCGTATCGCGGCACACTCACCAGCCCCGCCACCGTTCCATCCTGCAACAGCGCAATTGATTGCAGGCTCAGGCCATGCTGCTGCTCGATATTCACTGCTCGCGTGAGTGCATGCGTCGGTTTCATCGACGTTGTTGATACGCTACCCGCCTCTTCCACAGATGGTTCATTCCCCATCAAGACATTGATCAACCCGCCGATCACATTCGTCTTCTTTGTGACGCTCGTAGATTTCTCACTCGACTTCGATTGCTCGCATTCTGCCGTCACAGCCGCCGGGCTGGATTCTTCGACAGCTTGTCCCCAAGCCACATCAACATTCCCTGTCCACACCACGACCATCGCCAGCATTAACCATCGCATGAGAATCACTCCATAGAAATGAGAGAAAGAAATTTCCACACAAGATTCGTTCAAGCACGCAGAATCATGCGGAGAAAATGTCCAAATTTTCAAGAATCAGCAAAATATTATCCTGGCATTCGACTGCTCAGGCCAAGACCTTGCCATTTGAACAGCCTTGAGCATACCTGTTGGCACCGCAAACGCCAAACTTTTTCCTCGGATTTTTATCGCATCGACAACACCCAGATACAGATCAGCATGATCACGACAGCAATCACGATCGGCTTTGACCCCGCCCGCGAAATCGCCCCGCCCGGCGCGTAGTACCACGGCTGATGGTCAACATAATAATATCCACAACGCCCGCATTGAGTGGCATCTTCATACACCCACCCCCCACACTCCGGACACGCATACCCCTCGCCACTCTCGTCATCATCGAGAAAGTCGTCGTCTGTATCGTCATAGTCATCATCGTTCATCGACATCATGCCTTCACTAAGCCCGTTGATTGAAAGAGTGGGCAAACCTCCAAGTAAGCGACCACGAATTTCAACAGCCAACTAAGCAGACCGTTTGTTTCCATCGACAGGAATCAATTTTGGAATGGGGACTTTCAAGCCCACAACAGATCCATACTTCGCCTGAAGTCCTGGAAAACTCTCCTGCAAAAACGCATACAACTCCGCAGGCGGACGATAAGCCAGATACTCGTCGACATACTCTCCCATCAGACGATCATATTCCTGCTGGCTGTGAGTATGCACATGATAACGACCCGTCATCCGTCGTATATCACCATTGAACTCCGGGCTGATATGATACAGCTCATGCAACACCGTAATCATCTTCTCGCGAAACGTCTGATTCTGAAACCGAGGCAGATAAAACGTCAGAATATACAGACACTCCCGCGAATAATGCTGTAACCTCGGGATCGTCCACGTGCGTCCATATTTTTTGTACGTCAGCGCCCCACCTTCAAACCTCAGGGGCGTCAACTTGGCTTGAAGGCCATGCAGGTGACTGCGACGCGTTTGCGCAAAACTGACCAGCACCTGTTCCATCTGGATGTGCCCGAACACTTCCAGTCGATCAGCGACATCAATGCACAGCGCTTCCATCGCTTTGCAAAAGTCAAACCCCGATCGTGTTCGGCGCGTCGCCATATCTCAGATCACAACTCATTGGCCCACGTTTTATTGAAGTCACTAGCCGCCCGTTGATTTTTTTAAGGGCTGCTTGATTCCAGGGATGGAAACATCAAAAACGCCGGGTTTCAGGCGTTTTTGGATTGTTGAAAAGCGACAGGAAGTCGATTTTCAACAGGCTGCCAGTCCCGTTATCAAAATGATGTAGCAAATTCCCCCGTTTGAACCTAGAGCACTTTTCCCGGCAGACCTGAATCAACAACCTCAGCCTGCCTCAAACCAAAGGTCGGGAAATCTCCAGCAAATCCACCGCAGGCTTGTTGTTACAGAAAATCGTTGCCAGCCGACCGTAGGTCTGGCTCCCTCCCCCACACCCGAAAATCTCCGTCAAACGTGGCCCGGTCTTCAATTCCAGGATGGCATTCAGATCGATATGGCGTAGCACATTGTGCAGGATCAACACCCGGCCCAACGGCGTCGACTTGGCCAGGATCTCCTCTTTGACGGATGCTGTCACATACTGAAAATCAAACCGCACAATCCCATACTGCACCACCTGCCCTGTCGACTGATTCCTGAGAAGGATCTCTCGGCAATATGTCTCCCCTTCAAACATATCCTGCAACACCTCCACTTCCACCCGACAACCGTGGTGCTCTTCCATCGTCACTGTCATGTGATGCTCATGCACCAGCAGCGATTTATAAGGCTCCGGCACCGTCGCCGAAGGGACATGCTCGACCATCTCAAAGAGCTGCGATGTCCCACAAAAAGGACTGACCAACGATTTGAGTTCTGTAATCGCATTCATTCGCTCACCACCACCTCAAGACAACAATCGCATCTCAGATTTTCCACAGCACGCTCATAGGGTTTTCCCGCTCCTTCGATCAGGGACATCATCATCACGTATACCGTACGCTCCGATGCTCCGGCTCAAAATACTCCGTCAACAGACTGTCGATTTGTAGTAACCCTTTGCGGGTCAGGTGAACGCTGTCTGCAGAATACTCCAGATAACCTGCCGACTTCTGGTTACGCAAAGGGGCTGAAAACTCCTCCGCCGGATCAACCCCAAACTTCTCTCTCAACGACGCCAGATCAACGCCCCCCTCTTTCATCTGCAGGATAAATTCGCGAATGAGCTTCTGATGAGCCGTCGGCTCCATCGCACGGTTGATCGCCAGTTCGCCACGCTCGATGGCCTGCAGATAATCTTCAAGTTGATCGAGATTCTGATAATGAATCCCCTGGAAATACCCGAACGACGAAACCCCCACGGGCAGAATGTCGCCCCCGCGAAATAAATTGTCGCGATAGACAAATCGATCAGCCACAGGATCGAGCACCAGTTCATTTCCCGACGAAACATGATACCCCTGCACCGTCAACAGATCGATCGCCTCACTGACCCACCGACGCTTCGTGGGCCAGTCTGCAATCGGGCTGTCGATTCCTTGCTCTTTCATCTCTTTGGAAATGATCGTATTAAACGGCAACTCCATCTGGTAGATCGTGATGTTCTGAGGCTTCATCGCGACTGCCTTCTCCAGACAGCGATGCCAGTTCTCATCCGTCTCGCCGATCATCCCTGCAATCAGATCAATATTGATTTGCGGAAAGCCCACCTCCTGCAGCCAGCCATACGCACGTTCGATCTCCGGCGACAAATGTGCCCGACCATTGGCTTCCAGGATCGCATCGTTAAAGTTCTCCACTCCTAATGAGACGCGAGTAATCCCGATCTCTTTGAGCGTTTTGACTTTCTCCAGATTCAACGTTCCCGGCTCACACTCAAATGTCACCTCCCGAGCCGTCTCCCACGAGACTGACTGGCTCAATCGATCACGCAGTTTCAGCAACTGCTTGCTACTCAGATACGAAGGAGTCCCCCCGCCAAAGTAGGCAAACTGCACCTCCCGTCCTTTCACCCCCGGCTTCTCACTGAGCATCGACAACTCGTGATCCAGCGCCTCCACATACCGATCGATCGTCTTTGCATTCTGCTGCGTGTACACACGGAAATAACAAAACTTGCAACGCTTCCTGCAAAACGGAATGTGCATATACAATCCAAAAGGCACCGTTGGATCCGGCTCCGAATCAAGGGCCTCCATCGCCCGCGGCACACCCTCTTTGGTCCACAACGAAAACGGTGGATAGTTCGACACAAAATACGAACCCACCTCCGTCTTGGCTTCGGCTTTTTTCGGCTCACTCGTCGTCACTGGTAATTCGATCGTCATTATTCACTCTTCATTTCTACTCCCACTGGTCAAATTCAACCAAACCAGACCCAGGGGAAGTTCAAAGGAATCCTGTCATTCAGGATCATGTGTTACTTTTTGTCGAGACGCCGCCTTTTCCCTGGCAGCAACCCTGATGTTTTAATCTCCATAACAGTGGACCTCTCCTGAACTCGTACTCGCCCCGATGACCAGCGCTCCTTCGCCGACTGCTGCAGACGCCGTCACATTTCGACCGATGTAATTCTTGGAGAGCACCTCTCCATTCAACACCGCAAGCTCATACAAATTCCCATCCTTGCTCCCCACATACACGCGCTCTCCACACACCACCGGCGACGAATCGACATGACCCCGCGTTGGCACCACCCAAACGCGTTCACCTGTGTGTCGATTGATCGCATGAATGTTTTTGTCCTGACCTCCAACAATCACCAGATCTTCTGTCACTGCAGCCGACGAATGAACTTCATACGGCCGATCTCCCAACGCATAACGCCAACGCGTTTCCAGTGTCTTCCAGTTCAGCGCCACCACTTCGCCTGTATAAGTCCCGACATACACCTCATCGCCGATCACCGCAGGCGAAGCAATCAAATACGTCTTCATCGGCAGCAACCCCGATTCCTGGCCACTCTTCAAATCAATGACGTGAAACTTCTCATCACACCCCGCCACAAACGTCACTCCCTCAGCCACCGCCGCCGTGCAGTTGACATACCCCTCGGTCTCTACCCTCCAGTTCTGCGTTCCTGTCGACAAGTCCACACAATACAGACAATTGTCATACGACCCCACAACCACTGCGGGCTTTTCAAGCGCCTTCACGAGCGTCGGCGAAGAAATAATCTCTGCCCCTGTTTCAAACGTCCAAACACCTTTGCCGGTCGCCCGATCAATTCCATGCAGCCACCCCTCTTCATCCCCCACCACAACCATCGACTCCGTCACCAGCGGCGACGACTTAAACCCCGGCAGGAAACTGTTCGCTTTCACTTCTTCACGTGAGGCATAGCTCCACCGTTTCTCCCCCGTCTTCAAATCCAGACAAACCAGCGCCCCATCCAGCAGCGGCTGATACACCGCATCGCCGACAATCGCCGCTGAACCCGGAGCACCATCGACACTGACATACTTCCACCGCAGTTTGAGATGCTCAGGCAGCCTCGTTCGCGCCACACCTGTCAATTGCGCATCGCCACGAAAAGATGACCAACTCTCATCCACCACCGGCCGCTCGCCTAGCTCATCGGCGATCAACAGCGTCCCCACTCCGCACAGACCAACCAAAAAGGCCCAGCACAAGATCCACCTGCGCAGGTGACGATGTTGATTGGTCATCGGGGGTTCCTCATCCATTAAAGGCGTGTTCATAAAGCGCCAGATAATCGTCTCGAGTCATCGGGCGCGGATTGAAGGTGCCCGTCCACTGGTCCGACGCTTCTCCTGCCATCTCTACAAGAGATGTCCGTGACACACCTGCCTGGGCCAGCGTCGTCGGCAATTTCGCGGCCCGACTCAAACGGCTTAAAAATTCAGCCAGTTTCTCGGCACTCTCTTCATCATACGCCTCACACAAACCCGCATCCACTGCCAATTCCCGATACAACGGCTCAACGACCGATTTATTGATTCGCACCACATACGGCAGCATCAACCCCACCGCACACCCATGCACCATATCAAAGTGCGCCGTCAGCGGATTCGCCGTTGCATGCGCGGCTCCCAGCATCGAGTTTTCAATCGCCAGACCCGCAAAGTGAGCCCCCAGAAGCATCTTCCCACGCGCATCCAAATCCCCCGGCTCACTGAGCACTTTCGGGAAACCCTCGATCAACAAACGCCAGGCCGTTCTGCTGAACATCTGCGAAACAGGAGTTCTCTTTCGCGTCACATAGGTTTCCACGGCATGCGAGATCGCATCGATCCCGGTCATCACAGTCACCTGCATCGGCATCGTCACCGTCAGTTCCGGGTCCAGAATCGCAACTTTCGCCATCGCCTTCTTGTCGCCACAGGCCATCTTCAAATGTGTGACCGGATCTGCGATCACTGCAAACGACTGCGCCTCACTCCCCGTGCCGGATGTCGTCGGAATCGCGACGAACGGCAACATCGGTTTGGTCGCCTTTCCAATCCCCTTGTAGTCTTTCATCTCTCCGCCGTTAGTGAGCAGGAAGTTGATCCCCTTCCCGGCATCCATACTACTCCCGCCGCCCAGCGCAATAATCAGATCGGGCTCATGCGACCGGGCAAACTCAAACCCCATCCGCACATCGTCAGACGTCGGATTGGGACGCACATGATCATAAACAGCGACGTCAATCCCTTTCTGAGCCAGCGACTCCAGCACACGCTGCTCATGCCCGGCCTGCTTCAGACCAGCATCTGTCACCAGCAACACACGCCCCGCAGACAACGACGAGACCACCTCTCCCACCTGCGAAACCACCCCGGCGCCAAAAAGCACACGGGTCGTCGGTTGATAGTCAAACGCAGGCAGGCCCGCGGTCGGTGTCGGATTCAAAGCCGGATTGGTCATGCAGGCATACCGGAGGAAAAAAGGGGAGGGAGATTCGGGCGTGTGCGAGGCGGAATTTCAATACCTTCATTTTAGCAGCCCGTTGATTTTCTCAACAGGTTTTTAGTAGAAAAGCCCCCTGCGGGGAGGGGGCGTTCTTTGCAACTCTCATTAAACAGGCTGTTGGTCATCAATACCGACAACACGTTATTCCTTGCTCTTGATCGCAAACAAGGTCGACTTATTGGCGATAAACAACGTGTTGTTGGCGACAATCGGGCTCGTGTAAACGGCATTCCCCATGTTGATTTCTCCCAACTGTTCCTGCTCGGTGCTCAGCTTGAAGATCGCAATATCACCATCTTCATCACCAATATACACCTTGTCTTCGACAATCAGCGGCGATCCCCATGACGCTGCAAACATGTCGTAGGTCCAGTAGGGTTTTCCATCACGAGCATTCAAACAATGCAACAATCCCGAAAAGTCCGCAATAAACAGGATGTCGTTTTTAATCGCGACTGTTCCAATCGTGCGGTGCATCGTTTCTTCAAAATCAATCTTGCCATTCCCATCACCATCAAAAGTGCTGTAATGCCAGACCGCCGCCGAGTTGGGATTGTCTTGAGTCGTTTCCTTTTCTTCTGCAATCACGGCTTGAATTCTCTTGTGAGGAATCTCGGCTCCGTCGGCTCCGATCGCCAACGTCGGGCTGACGTTCCCTTCTTTCGAAGGATCCACACACCACAAATGCCCAATCCCCTCGCCGTGTTCAGGATCCTGACCCACAGCCACAAACACCAGGCCATCATACACGACCGGAGTGGCGATAATGTTATTGCGTGTCCCGCGACCCCCTAAAATCCACACCGACTCCTTGGGATTGCAGTCAAACTTCCAATACAGTTTTGCATTCCCTTGGCCATCACCTTCCGGAGCGAAGCTATACAACCACCCGTCGCCTCCTGCAAAAAGCAACTGTGGCTTGCCAGCTAATTCTGCATACGTCGGCGACGACCACTGACCATGAAGAATATTGACGCCCGGAGATTTGTCGGTCCACAACACCTTGCCGCTATCTTTGTTGATCACCATGAAACTTGGTGCATCCGGCGAAGGAATCACGATGTGAGATTCATCAACTCCGTTGGACGTATTGACAAACAGCAAGTCCCCATGACCTGTGATCGAACAACTGCACATATTGTGTTGAGAGGTATTGAGCTGACCCATCATGTCGAAGACCCAGATAATGTCCGCTTCCATCTCCGTCTGGTAAGACTCGGCTTTGAATGGCCCATCGTTCTCGCCATCGCGGAAACCTTCTGGATCAAGACACATCACTTCTCCTCGACTGGTCACATACCACAGGCGATCTCCGTTGACATAAGGCGAACAGCAGACCCCCTGCAATGGCCAGTCATGCACACGGCCGGTCGGCAACTTCGGACTCGACGCCTGCCACAAAAATTCCCCCGTCTTCTCGTCAAAACACAACAGGCATCCCAGATCCACTGAATCCGGATAACGGGCAATATAACCGGCTCCGTTGTTGGTTCCGACATACACCTTGCCATTGGCCACGACAGGATTTCCATAGGACTGCGACCCCAGCTTGGCCTGCCACACGATATTCTCACCAGAATCAATATCCCACTCGATCGGGATGTTTTCTCCCTGAGGCGTGTTGTTGCGATGCGACCAGCCAAACCACTGAGGCCAATCCCCCGGCTGCACCTGCATTTGGCCAATTTCTTTGGTCGCCAGTGCAGTCGGATCATAATCGGCTGCACACGCGCCCGCAGGCGACCACGCCCAGAGCCCAACTCCTAACACCATCAGCGATAACTTAAACCATTGCTGTGAACGCATCTTCAACACTCCAAACGACTTTATTATGGTGATTGATTTCAATTCAATAAGAACGCAATTCTCTGACGAGGGTCTTTCCCCAAAGTTACTCTTCGTTGTTTGTCACTTTCAGGTTGTCGTAAAAGATCTCGACATTCTTGGCATTTCCGTATAACCCGGGACTGCCGTGAGTATTAGGGATCAGATCTTCGGCGACCAAAAACCACTCCGCGGGTTCCTCCGCGTCTGTCTCCCAGACTTTGCCCCGCAAGACCGCTTTGCCGTCTTCGGTGCTGGCTTTCATTTTCAACGTGTACCACGTATTCCCCCTCCACTGATAGGCGTTTTGTTGCGCCATTCGCAGAACTGGAGGCCACGTCCGGATTTGCATCTGTTGAGCCTCTCCCATCAGGTCAACCGTATATCGCTGGGCAATCAGCCCTATGTCTGCAATCCGGTCTTCTCGACTGACAGCATACACGTCGGCCTGAATGGTATAATCCTGGAACGACGTCTGACCCATCCAGGCCTGACTGCGTGTCCCCTTGGGAATCGTGGCAATTTTACACATCACCCCGTTGCCATTGTTTTCACGCTTGCCCTGATTGACTGTCAGCTTCGGACCAGTCAGCGTATTGCCGCCAAGTTCCTTGCTCCATTCTTCCCACGTCCAGTCGGTAATCACATTCTCTGCCTTGAGAAGTTCCAGGCTCGGATCAAACGCCGCCTTGGCTTCATCCAGATTCTTGGGCTTTGTTTCTCCTCCCACCAGATTCAGGTAGCGCAGCATTTCGGTCCACGTTTCCCGAGGAGTGCTATCGTCAAAAACAGCCGTCGGCTTACCGCCATTTACAAAGCTCGTCATCAAATAAATATAAAGCTGGCCGGCGCGAGGATCTTTTTCATTCAATGCCGTATACAAATCAAAGTCGATCGCAATGTGTCGATAACGCGCACCGATCCAGGTGATCGGAATCTGCATGGAATCAAAATCGAACGACCAGTCCAGTTTTGGGACGACTCGGATTTTCGCAGTCGCTGTTTTCTCGCCCACTTTCGCCGTGATCGTCACCGCTTTGTGAGCACCCTCCTGGCCGGGAGTTGTATACTTCCCTTTTTCATCCATTGAGCCGACGCCATCGAGTTGAAAACTGACATCGCTGTCATTGGCCAGTCCCAGATACTGTCCGCGATCATTGAACAACCGCACCTGAAACTGCTGACGTTGACCGGGATACAACAGCGACTCAACGGGCACAAGTTGCACGCTGGCGGTCGCACGATTTTCGCCAATCGGTGCTTCCTCGGCGAGAGCGGGCAACGGATCTGCAGATGTCGGAAGACCTTCCTGCCCGATGCAATACAGCGCCCCACTGGTCGGAATAAACAATCGACCATGCGAAACAATCGGCGACCCGTTACATTCTTCGTCATTGAAGCGACCCTTGCCGAGAAAGTCGACGCCCTTTTCCGTCGGCTGCATCACATACCAGCGACCATTGGCTTCACACGAATAGATTTTTCCATCGGCATAAATCGGACTGCTGCGCTGAGCGGTCCCTAAAGACTTCTTGAAGATCAACTTTCCGGTCTTGGCGTCGACAACGTTAATTTTGGCGGAATCATCGATCGCGTAAATCCGTCCGTCGATATACAGCGGTGCCACCTTCCCGATGAACATTTCCTTCTCGCGCCAGATCACGCCGGTTTGGGTGATATTTCCTTTTTGAGTCCCGTCCAGACAAAACAGCGCCCCCATCTGAGTTGAGTCAACATTCTCTTCGCTGTGTCCACAAAAGACCTGCGTCCCGACGACCAGCGGTGTTGTGTTGATCCCACGGGAGGAAGCATTGTAATTCCAGATCACGTTTCCTGTCCGAGGCTGCAAGGCATACACATCGCCATCGCCTGCCCCCAACACCAACGCATGCTGTCCTTCAAAATTAGCAATCACAGGGGCACTGTAAGTAGTATCTTCCGGGAACAGGCGTGTTGATTGATACCACACCGATTGGCCGTTGCGTTTATCGAATGCCAAGATACGGTGAGCCGGTTTGGCGTTTTCGCCCCAGCCAGTATTCACCCCCGAAATATACACCAGTTGCTCATGCACGATCGGGAAGTTTGTTCGACCACCATAAGTTGTCAAAACCCCATACTCTTCACTGAGCGAATGCGACCAGATCGTTTTTCCGCTTTCCCCATCAATGCACTGAAACAGTCCACTCACACCCATCGCAAAGACGTTGCCTGAATCCGGATCTCCTACCACCGCCGACCACGCAACGCGTGTATCCGGCACATCCGATAAAAAGACGTTGAAGGCATTTTCCCAGATCAGATCGCCGGTCTCAAAGTCCAGACAGACGACGCGCTCCATCTCCTTTTTGGTTCCCGGATCTTTTCGACACAACACATATACTCGCTTATTCATCACGATCGGCGTCGAACGAGTGCCAAACTCTTCACGCTTCCAGATGATGTTGCTCCCCTCTTCGCCACTGGGATCCCACGTGCTCACGAGATCTTTTTCGCGCGAGATCCCGTTCATTTCCGGGCCACGCCAATAAGGCCAGTCCAATGGGTCGGCGGCCATGGCCGGCGCCCAGGAAGAAATCACGGTGACAAACAGCAGGCCGAGCGTCATGCTCCAGCGGAATGGGGTGTGTGTCCTGCGCGCGGGCGCGATGCAGTCGCTCATAGTCGTCGTCCTGTTATGGTTGCTTTTCATGAAAGTCAGAAAGTATTCGATGATCAGTCGCGAGCCCAAAGCCTGAAAGGGAGGTCAAGACGTCCTTGGCAAAGTCGACCACAGGACGCATTGTCACAGTAGTAACTCTTCTGCGGTGACTCTTCAGCCCCTATCCTCGACATGTGAAGATCGTGGCGTTGGGTCCATCTGAATTGTTGTCGAAACAACTATTTTATCATAGACACTTTCGTTTGTCGCCTTCAACCTCTCTCTTTGAGTTTTCATCGCACATTGACGATTTCCCGCCTCCCCGCGATTTCTGACCTTGTGGTTGCTCCCTGCGTCAACGCTGTTTTTCACCCTTCAGAGAGCGATGTTGGCACCGTTTTTGCCCGATATGGCTGACCAGCAGGCTTACTTATCAGTTGGCCGCTCAGCCTCCAGCACAATCATACAACCTGGTCAGTTTCATCTGGATCACCTTTTCAGGATCACACTCATGCCCAAAACTTACCGAAAAGGAACATCTGTCAAATGGAAATTCGGCAGCGGATACGGTCACGGCAAAGTCAAAGCCTCACACACGGAAAAAGTCGTCCGCAAGATTGATGGCAAAGAAATCACACGCAACGGTTCTCCGGAAAACCCCGCTTACGACATCGATTCCGATCACGGTCACGATGTCCTCAAGCTGCATGACGAACTCGAAAAAGACGATGAGTCGTAGGGTAATTTTCGTAAGGGCACACTCTTGGGCGCCTGCAGTACGCCTGGGGAATTACTCTGGGGAATACCTATTGAGGACGAAATCGCGTACAGGGGACGCCATCCAAAGCCAGCGTCTCGCCGGTGGCGGTCAGCGATCCATCCTCAGGGTTGATCGACATCACCACAATCGGCCCTCCTTCCTGGTTGGCGACAATTAAAAAGTTCCCCGTAGGATCAAACTGAACATGACGACAATGTTTGCCACCAGTCGGCTCCCGCTCCACCAGTTCGAGCAGACCTGTGTTGGAGCCGATCTGAAAAGCGACAACCGTTTCCAGTCCGCGGTTGGTTGCGTAAAGAAATTTTTTCGACGGATGCACTCGTACCTCCGCGGCTTTGCTGAAATCGGTAAAGTCGTCGGGCAGTAGCTCGACAGTCTGCAAGACATGTGGTCCCTCGTCGTCGACGTAATAACTGGTCACCGTGTTCGCCAGTTCGTTGAGCACATAACCAACTAGCTTGCCCCCCACCTTGAGAAAATCAACGTGACGTGGTCCGTCGCCTGGCTGTGCCTGAATCATCGGCAACGCATGGGGCGTGACAGTCTGTTGCTCCCGATTCAGATCATACAAACGAATCTGGTCGGCTCCGAGATCGTTGACGATTAAGACATCCGTCCCCGGGATTTCCCGAAACTGGTGAGCATGAGCTTCGCCCTGTCGATCTTTGACAACGCCGCTGGCGTGGGTGTATTTTTCAAAGAAGATGCGCTGATCGAGTGACCCATCCTCAGCGATCGAAAACGCCGCCACACTCCCCCCGCCATAGTTGGCCGCCAATCCAAACAGTCCATCCGAAGTTGTCTCAACATAACAAGGCCCATTTCCTCCCGTGGGAAGTTCTCCCAAAGCCGACATCACGCCCCCCTCATCAATGCCAAACGCCGCCACGACACCCTCTGGTTGATTGGAAAGATCACTTCGCCCACAGGTGTAAACAACGTCTCCCTTTGGTGAAAACGCCAGTGATGAGGTGGCTTTGGTCTTGATCGCCAGTTCCAATGTGCCGAATTTTCCAGTCTTGCTATCAAACGCCGCCCGATAAATCCCAGACCCTTTCGGACCTTTGCCCGTCACGAAATACAACATCGACGACTCAGCCATCACGAGATTTCCGGCCAGCATGTTTGTCATCATCAAGGCCCCGGCTGTAGCACAGATCATCATCACACGAACGCAGGGTGTGCAGAACATTTTCTCGACTCCTCAAGTCAAAGGATACGGGCGCAAAACATCGTGGTGCATACATTGAGACAATCAACAAGCGAAGATTTCGAGTCAATCGACATCTCGCCTGTAAAAGATTTCGTGGTTGATCTTAACGCCAGAACGCTGAAATGTCAGCGTAATTCCGGACCAAACGTTTCCCCCCGGAGCAATCGTGTTCCTCGCAGAAAGTCGGCAGCCGACATCGCTTTTTTGCCCGCCGGTTGCAGCGTCAGGATTTTCGCGCAGCCGTCGCCTGTTCTCACAATCAGGTCCTCCTGCTGGGCGACGACGACCTGTCCGGGATAAAGATCTTCGATCGCCAGGTCGCGATGATCAGACTGGATTTCCAGAATGACCATCCGCTGTGAAGGCCTGGCCTCTTGATGCAAAAATGTAAACGGGCTCGGCCAGGGACGCATGGCGCGAAGATGCCAGCCGATCTTCTCGGTCGATTGTGTCCAGTCAATCGACCCATCGTCTTTATTGATTCGCGGAGCCAGGCTCACGCGACTTTCATCTTGTGCGACGCCGACCGCAGTCCCTGCTTCCAACTGCGAGACAACGTCCAACGTCAGCGGCACACACAACTCCGCCAGTCGGTCATGAAGTTCGCCCGAGGTTTCATTAGGCAGGATTTGCGTCTCGACCATCCCGTAGACAGGTCCCGAGTCGAGACGAGGTTCAATCTGAAAAATCGTCACGCCTGTGCGGCTTTCACCCTTCCAGATGGCATACTGAATCGGCGCGGCCCCGCGATACGCAGGTAACAGTGAGCCGTGGAGATTGATCGCCCCCAGTCGCGGAACCGAGAGCACCTTCGATGTCAGGATCTGCCCATACGCGGCGACAACAAACAGGTCGATTCCCCAGCGCCGCAGTTGTTCCAGTGAGTCTTCGGTTTTAATGCGCTCTGGTTGAAAAACATCAATGCCCCGCTCGATTGCGAATTCTTTCAAGACGTTGACATGCTGGTGATGCCCGCGCCCCTGTCGATCAGGCTGAGTGACCAGACCGACAACCTCATGGTCTGAATCGGCCAAGGCGCGAAAGGCAGGCATGGCAAACGTTCCGGTCGCCATCACGGCTAAACGCAATCCCATCGGGCAAGACTTTCCTGATTGTCAGTTGAAGAATCGGCGGGGGTGAATACTCCGGTTGACCAACTTCGCAGTTCCAGCAGCGCGAGAAATCGTCGGCAGACTTAAGATTGCTTGGCGGCCAGTTTCTGAAGTTCGTCTTGAAGTTGTTCGTCGTTGCCCACTTCTCCTGAGGCTTGTTGACGTCGAAACTCTTTGCTGAATTGATCGAGCACACCTTCGACATCGCGATACGCCGCTTCGCTCATCCGATCGGTAAACATAACCCCCTCAATGTGATCGTATTCATGTTGAATGGCACGGGCAGCCAGTTCATCGAGTTCCATTTCAAAGTTCTGGCCTTTGAGGTCAAAGGCATCGACGATCACTTTGGCACTCCGTGAGACAGGCCCATACAGATCAGGCAGTGACAGGCAGCCTTCTTCATCTTCTTCGGTCGTTGCAGAACGCTTCACGATTTCCGGATTGATGAAGACGATCTGTTCATCTTTCTGATCTTTGTCGGCGGTCAGATTAATGATGAACACGCGCCAGGGCAGTCCAACCTGATTGGCCGCCAGGCCGATCCCCTTGGCGTCGTACATCAGTTCGAACATCTCGTCAACTGTTTTTTTCAGGCTGCTGTCAATGCGCGTGATCGGGACCGATTTGTATCGCAGGGCGGGGTGAGGGAACAACACGATGTTCATAGAGTCTCTCAAACGAAGTACACGCAAAATGCAAAGCGCGGGGAACGTAAAAACCGATGAGACGAAATGCTCATCGGTCTGTTGAGTCTGACAGAATCAGTGCAATAAGTCTTACTCGTCGAGCAGCATGATCTGCACTTTTCGGAATTCGACAGGTCCACTTTCAGCCTGCAGGTAGAAATATCCTGAGTCGAGCAGGGTGCCATCATCGAGTTGAGGATTTTCATATTCCAGCACGTTTTCGCCTTCCACCAGATGCACGATTTTATCGCTGCCGTGAACTTCACATTCAATGGAGACCCACTGGTCGCCTTGGTAGGTTTTGGAAGTCGATGAGGTGCAATGCGGCTTGTGCAGTTTCCCTTTGTAGACGATATGAGTGCCAGGCGTGCAGACATTCATTGTCGAGCGTGGCTTGTCATTGATCGCCGCCAGAAACTGGGCTTCGATACTCACGGGGAAATCCTGGCCGATTTCCATCAGAGTCGGTTCTTGACCATGCAGCATCACGCCGCTGTTACGGGTCGCCCAGCCCGGCCCGCCTGCAAGTTGTTGGCGGGGGAGGCGATATTCAATTTGCAGACGGTATTTCGAGAATGGTTTGTTGTAAGCGAGGTGTCCAAATTGTCCGTCCCAGGTTTCATATCCATCGTAGGAAACAGTGAGCACGCCATCGACGACACTGAAGATCTTTTTTTCATCTTTCCCACATTCCTGACCGGTAATTTTAGGAGTCCAGCCAGTCAGATCTTTGCCGTTAAACAGTGAGATCCATTCGCCCTTGGGCCATTCGCCGGTGATGCTTTCAGCGGGGATGGCGTCGGCTGCCATCGCGCGGGCAGATAGCATCAGAAGAGACATTCCAATCACGAGTGAGCAGCAGCGGTTCATAGGATCACTTTCTCAAAGGGGCAGCGGCATTGACTTCACTCCTAAAGGCTACGTCATCGGGGTCTGAAATTCAATTTGGCATCTTCCAGGCAGACCACGAATTCCGTTTTTTTTCTCCAACGGGCAAAATAATCACCCGATTGTGCTTGGCGTCGGCGACATTAATAGGATTTACGAAGAGATGTGTAGCTGGCATTTTTTGAAAGTTGGATCGGAAAACGACTTCGTGACGCAAGCGGCTCTCACTACCCAAGCGACCTGGACGGAGCACGAAAACTGGCTCCGAACGGTCATAGCGTGTCGATTGCGATCGTCAGATGCGGTTGAAGACGTATTGCAGGAAGTGGGGCTGTGTTGGACCAGGCAATCGCTGCGGGATGAGGAAATTCATTCGGTGCCGGGTTGGTTGTATCGAGTGGCTTTGCGACAGGTCATCAGTTATCGACGGCGAGCGGGGAGGGCTCGGAAATATCTGGCGACATCGTCCGAGGAAGGCATTACGAGTGCTGCAGTAATCGCCTGCCCAATGGAAGCGATGTTGGCTGCGGAACAAACGGAGTTGTTTGAAACTGCATTTGCCAAGCTGACTTCTCAGGACCGGCAGATTCTTTTGTTAAAACATCAACATGGCTGGAGTTATGGGCAACTGGCCAAGTCTCTGGGGGTGAGTGTGCATACGATTGAATATCGATTGCTCAAAGCCCGCAAAAACCTACGCAAATTTTTAACGACCCAATCTGGATCTTATCGAGATGACAACTGAGATGAACGACGAACAATTTGAACTGACGCTCCAACGACTTATCGATGTCGAGTTGACGATGGACGAACGTCGCGCGTTTTTGCAGTCAATCGGCGAGTCTTCCACTTATTGGAAGCATGTGGCGCTTGCTGTATTGGAGCAGCGGGTGATTGAACGCCAGGTGCAAACGGTTGGCGTTCGTCAACCAGTTGCACAGGTGACTTTGATGCCGAAGCGGTCCATGAGCCAACGATTTGGGTGGGTCATGCAGGCCTGTTTGCTGGTGATAGCATTTGTCGGCGGTTGGGCGATGCCGTGGAGGCATAGCGATGCCAATCAGGGTCAACCGGTGGCGAAAGTTGTTGTTCCGTCAGAGCCGGTTCTTGCGGATCAAGGCCAGCCTGAGCCGACATTTGCGCAGGCTCCATTGTCTGAAGATCAAGAAATGGATGCTGTCACCGACTACTGGCAGCAGCTTTATGACCAGGGGTATGGTGTTGAGGCAGAGCAATTTGTACTCGCTGGCCAGATCGATGATGCCCGTCAGATTCAAATTCCCGTGACGACTTATACGGTCTCTTATCGTGGGCAGTGATCGCGAATTGTTTCATTGTTTTTTTGATTAACTTTTAGCAGGAAATGAAGATGACTCCAAAATGGATTTCGACTCTCGTCGCGGCCAGTTGCGTGATGACTCCGCTGGCTCAATGTTTTGGCCAAGAGGAGGATGTGAAAACAGAGAAGCGTATGCAAGTGATCGTCGTTAACACAGACGAATCACAAACCACTGCGACCGGTGAAAACTCTCCAGTCACGATTGAGGAGAAAGATGGCAAGACAGTAATCACGTTTGATTCCGATATGCCGCGGCCGGTGGTGATCCAGCAAATTATGACGAAGTTGGGAGTTGGGCAACCCGTCATGTCGGGTCCACCGAGATTCCCGATGGTGACATCGCCAGAGTCCTCAAATGTGATGTTGTGGGGGACTCCTGGAGAATTGAATGTGCAGGGCAAGGTGCGAATCACCGAGCAGGCGAACCCTGATGCGCAGCCTTCTTATTTCATTGGAGTCGAATGTACGGCAGTCTCGGAAGCGTTGAAATCACAATTGGGACTCATGACTGGTGTGCTGGTGAAAAGTGTGGTGGAAGGGAAACCGGCTGATGGTAAGCTGGAGGTCAATGACATTTTGACGGGAGTTGGGGTTGCTTCATCGGACGACTCGACTGATCAGGAAAAGATGTTCGTGGCCTGTGAGGCGCCTGAGGTGCTCGCTGAGCAAGTTCGGTTGGCGGGCGAAGGAAAGAAAATGGTGGCAATTGAATTCTTAAGGTCAGGAAAAAAGATGACGGTGGAATTGCAACCTGCTGAGCGAAAGGTTGTTTCGTTGCAGGTGTATTCCACAGACCCCTGGAAGCCAGAGGGTAAGTCGTTGCGGTTACTTATCAATGGCAACGAAGAGATGAACATTTCTGTGGACGCCAAACAGAAGGAAGCGATGGCGACTCTGGAGAACGCACTCAAGAAGTCAGATTCTGCACAGGTCTTCGGAATGAGTAGTATCTTGAAGAAGCCGACTCCCGACCAGACGGAGCATCTCAAGAAACAACTTGACGAGTTGAAGGTCACTCAGGAACAACTTGCCAAGAAGTTGGAACTGATTCTCAAGAAGTTGGAAGAGAAATAGATTTTTCGGGCGAGCGATGTTGCATGCAACGTTTCTCGCCCGTTTTTTTGTGCCTGCTACTCGTGACGGAGAGCTTCGATCGGGTCCAGACGGGCGGCCGAGCGGGCGGGATAGACGCCGAAGATGACGCCGATCGCCACCGAGATTCCAAACGCGACCGGCAAACTCCAGAACGCGATCTGCGGTTCCATGTCCATAAAGATGCGGCTGATATCCGAGCCACTTTTGTCGCCCTTTAGAATCAACTGGTTGGCTGCAAACTTAAGGCCGACGAATGCAAAGGGAGTCATCAATCCCAGGATAATCCCGACCAGTCCACCGGTGCCAGAGAGCACGATCGTCTCGGTCAGGAACTGATAGATGATATCTTTACGTTTGGCACCCAGGGCGCGACGAATCCCGATTTCGCGCGTCCGCTCGGTCACAGTTGCGAGCATAATGTTCATGATTCCAATGCCCCCGACGACCAGACTGATCGCCGCGATCGAACCGAGCACGAAGTTGAAGATGTAACGAATCTGGTCAGCTTGTTTCAGCAGTTCCAAAGGGACGACGACGGCGTAGTCTTTTTGGCGGGAATGGTTTCGTTCGAGAGATTCACGAACGACTTCTGCTGTCGGGATGACATCTTCGCGATCATCGACTTTGAGGGTGATTTGTGAGAGTTCGACCTGTTCTGCTGAAAACGATCCTTGTGTTCGCTGGAAATCGAGAATCCCGAACCTGACGCGCATCGTGTCGATGGGGATATAGACATCTTTGTTGTAGTCCTGTCCTGACATACTGCCGCCGATGGCCGCCGAGGCGGTCCGTTCGTTGGTCACGCCGATGACCTGATATGCCTGATTATCAACCTGAATAATCTGGCCGAGGGGATCTTCGTAAGGGAACAGGACGGTCGCGGCGCCGGCGGCGATGACACATACATTTTCCATGCGTTCAAGATCATGCCTGGCCAGAAAACGCCCGCCCGGAGCCATCGATAAATGGTTGATCGTCAAATATTCGGGCGTGCAACCGACGACCCGGACGTTGAGTTGACGATGCTGGAAGCGGGCCTGCTTGATGATCTCACGCATCGGGATGGCTTCGGAGACCGTCGGAATGGAGCTGGATAGAAGCGTGTAATCTTTATCCAGCAGGCCATAGCGCAGCACGCGACTGTTGGAAGATTGAGAGGAGTTCTCGCCATCGTCAGGTGGTTTGACGGAACGCACAATGATGTTCGTGGCCCCGAGTTCGAGAACCTGCTTTTGAGCCTGCGAACTGGCCCCTTCGCCGATCGCGAGCATCGCGATCACCGAGAACACGCCGAAGACGATTCCGAGCATCGTCAAGCCCGAGCGAAGTTTGTGCAGCAATAGCGATTTGATGGCCAGTCGGATCGTGCGGAAGAGTTGGGAATTCATCGTGAAAAAATCCCTTCTCCAGCGATAACGCCATCTTTCATGAAGATCTGGCGTTTGGTTTGTTCGGCGACGTCGGGTTCGTGGGTGACCATGATAATCGTCCGGCCTTCGGCGTTCAGGTCTTTGAGGATCTGCATGATCTCGACAGCGGTGACGGAATCGAGGTTTCCTGTCGGCTCATCGGCCATAATGATTTCCGGGTCGTTGATGAGAGCGCGGGCGATCGCGACTCGTTGCTGCTGACCGCCGGACAGTTGAAACGGACGGTGATCCAGACGCTCGGCGAGGCCAACACGACTGGCGATATCGATACAGCGTTTCTCATCGTAGCTGCTGATCGTGGTGTTGTTTTCGCGGTATTGAAGGGGGAGCAGAATGTTTTCAAAGACCGTGTATTGGGCAATCAGGTTAAACGACTGGAAGATGAATCCGATCATCTTGTTTCGGACTGTGGAGAGTCGGTCGTCGGTCATCGTGGAGACATCGACACCCCCCAGCAGATACTGCCCGCTGGAGGCGCGGTCGAGCGCCCCCAGGAGGTTTAAGAGCGTACTTTTGCCACTTCCCGAAGAGCCCATGATCGCCAGGAAATCGCCCGTCGGGATATCCAGCGACACGCCACGCAGCGCGCGGACCGTGTGGCTGCCCAGTTGGTAGTTTTTGGTCAAGTCAATGAGTTTGGCAGCCAGTGTCATCAGTGTTCCGGATTGCTCAAAGGCAGGGAGGAAGTAGGCGGGGGGAGATGTTAACGAGGGCCTTGTGAAAAGGCCTGCTGCAGTTCGGAAGGAGTCAGGAAGCCATCAGCGTCGGTATCCAGCGAGGCAAAATTTTCCTGCATGCGTCCGGGGACTTCGGTCGCCGAGAGTTTGCCGTCGCCATCTTTATCCATCCGCTGAAAAATCGCGACAGGATCAAAGGCAGCCCCGCCTGCACTGGCATTACCCGGACCAGCACTACCGGGTCCACCGCCAAGACCGCCACCACCCGAGCCAGGACCACCACTACCAGGGCCAGCACCGCCAGGACCTCCTGCCGGGGTGCTCTCAGGGGAACGCTTCGGACGATCGCCTGTTCCACCCGGCCCATCGGACGGTGACGAGGCATCAATGCCCGTCTTCATGTTGGAGCTGTCTTCGCTGGCTTGACGTTCGTCGGCTGAAAGTTGAGAAGACAGGTCCGCGAGTTCTTTGGTGAATTGCGAACGGGGATTGAGGATGACACGCTCCCCCTCTTCCAGACCAGCGACGACCTCAATCATCGTATCGTCTGTCATGCCGGCTTTGATTTCGATGCGTTCTGTTTTTTCGCCGACGATCTTGTAGACAAAATATTGTTGACCGATTTTGACGATCGCCTGGACCGGGATCTGCAAAATATCAGGTCGCTCATCAATAAGAATTTCGAGGTCAGCATTCAGGCCGGGACGAAGCTCGGACAATGCTTCGATCGAATCGGTCATTTCAATTTCGATTTCATATTCTTTGAGATCATAGTTGGGGAAGCTGCCGGCCAGAGGGACCGAAGAGACTTTGTAGACATTTCCGCTGAAGGTGCGATCGTGGAAAGCGTCCACTCGAATGATGACATTCAGGCCCGTTCGAATCTGGGCAATCGCCGATTCGTGAATCCGCGCGACGACTTTCATCTGACTGATGTCTGGCAGATTGATGATCGCCTGACGCTCGCGGACGGCGGCACCTTCTTCAATATTGACGCCGTTGGACCCACGTTGCGACTGGATGTTGGAATACACCACCTCGCCAGCTTGAGGAGCATAAATTTTGCAGGCTTTGACCTGTTCGAGG
>JBGSVC010000073.1:0-1785 GCA_041753175.1 Planctomycetaceae bacterium | reverse complement strand
GGTGATGCCCAATGATGATAAAACCTGCTTCGGCTTTGATGACGGGAAGTGCCGTGGTAATCAAAAACGCACTTAACGTCGCTCCCAGCAGGTTCCCCGAGAGCACCAGGCTCCACAACTTGACCAGACGTTTGATTTTGATCCGCTGATCCAGAATAGGATACAACGCAGTCGCTGTGTGTTCTGTAAATAGTTTTGCACCACTCATCACACAGATAATAAACCCCAACGGATAGACCAGCGATGTCAACAAGCGTGTCAGCAGTGGTGTTTGCAAATCCACAGTGAGCGTCGTGATGATCGCCACGGCCATACCCGAAAATGCCACATTGAGTCCTGCCGAAACTGACGACAATAGCAGCGATAACCAAGGCCTTTTGTATTGTTCCATCCCCTCATGAATGGCAATCTCGAGGGTGTCATCAGGGTGACGCAGCGTCAGATCGTTGCGTTTGAGAATCACACTGGTAAAACGCACCTCTTCATTCGATCGATCCTTGATTCGCTCCGTTTTGACCACCTGCGATGACAAAACCTCACCCGACGCAGAGACCAGTCGATTGTCTTTGGGAGGTGATGGCTGTGGGCTGGTTGTTTCGGTCTTTTTTTCAGGAGCGGGAGTATCGGCCATGAAGGTCTCGTCAGTCTGTATGGATAAGTCGATCTGGGAGTGGGGCTGACGCGAACAGTCCGTTGATTTTCAATCGGCTCCTCAATACCAATTGAGTTGGATGCCCATCGAAGAATGGTAGATCAATGAGCGACCGGTCGGTGAGGTCAGCATCTGGCACCAATGCAACGATGCAAATTGCAGACCGATACTCAGGAAACACGAATCCTCTTCAAGATTTCGTCAGTCAACTCTGAAATCGGCACACGGACTTGCTCAAGTGTATCACGATCACGCACGGTGACGGCATTGTCTTTGGCAGTATCGCCATCAACGGTGATACAATACGGCGTTCCAATTTCATCCTGACGTCGATAACGACGACCAATAGCCGCCTGTTGATCATACGTGGCGTTCAACCCTGCTTCCTTGAGTTCTCGGAAAATTGAGGCAGCCGTTTCTGGCATCCCCTCTTTTTTGATGAGCGGGAATACCGCTGCTTTAATCGGGGCCAGCTTGGGATGCAGTTTAAGGACTGTCCGCGATTGCATCTTTCCATCTTCATCAGGCTGCTGATCTTCGTGATAGGCTTCACATAGAAATGCCAGCGTACCGCGATCAGCCCCGGCAGAAGGCTCGATCACATGGGGAATGAATCGTTCTTTAAGTTGATCATCAAAATACGACATATCCTTGCCGCTTCCGCGCCATTTGGGATCGCCATTTTCGAGGAGTTCGACTTTCAATTGTCCATCGTTATCCTTTTTAAGTTTACCTTCCATATGGGAACGTAAATCAAAGTCTCCGCGGTGCGCTATCCCTTCCAACTCGCCATAATCACCCTCATCCAGGAAGGGGAATGCATATTCAATATCTGCAGTCCCCACCGAATAGTGCGCAATTTCAGCAGCGTCGTGTTCTCGCAATCGAAGTTTTTCACTGCGTATTCCCAATTTCAAATACCAGTCATAACGACGCTGGCGCCAATACTGATACCAGGCAAGTGACGTCTCAGGGTGACAGAAAAATTCCAGTTCCATCTGCTCGAACTCGCGGGATCGGAACGTAAAGTTGCGAGGCGTGATCTCGTTTCGAAAACTCTTGCCGACCTGGCAAATCCCAAAAGGAACCTTCACGCGACTACTATCAACCACGTTCTTGAAGTTAACGAAGAT
>JBGSVC010000072.1:0-7675 GCA_041753175.1 Planctomycetaceae bacterium | reverse complement strand
TCGTCTGAGACTTCGCCAACGAGGCTTTCGAAGGTGGCGTAGTCGGCTTCGAGGTATGAGATAGCGGCTCGATCTGGCTGTTTGAAGCCGATGGTGCCTTCGCCGATTTGGTTGGGGTAATCAGATTTGTATTTTTCGAAGAATGCTTTCAACTCGGCGTCTGTGGGATTGGGGACTTCGTCGACAAATGAACTGACGGAAACGGGAACGACGTCGAGGCTTTGTCGCATCTGTGTTTTCAGGTAATTGGCCCAGAGTTCCTGAGGTGTTGGACCATTGAGTGGACGGAAGAGATACAAAGCCTGACGAGCGGCGATCTCTTCTCGCAGGGCGGAATAGAGCTGATTTCGATTGACGCGAAGATCTTTCAGGATATTAAAGAAATCGTCGCGTGAGAGGTTTTGATTGGTGAGGACGTTATTGATGTATTCGTTGACGAAGGTGTCGCTGATGATCATGCCTTCGGCTTGAGCTTCTCGTCTGAGGATTTGCCCGAGGACGACATCTTTCTCCTGAGTTTCCATGCCGAATCCGAACATGCGTTGCTGGAGCATTTGGAGGATGTAGGCCTGGAACATCTGATTGCTGATGAGTTCGGCCATTTGCGGATTAGAACGCAGAAAGGCTTGTTGCACGAAGTTATTGGCAATGGAGCGTTGAGCGAGGAGGTTGTTGAGTTCGATTTGTGTGATATTTCCGCCCTGGACCTTGACGGCGGCATTGGCAGTCGACTCGAAGGCGACGAAACTCCCCAGCCAGGCGCCTGCGATTCCGCCGAGAATGGCTGCAGGCCATAAAAAGTTTTTCTTGAAGGCGTAGCCCATGGCCACTGAACCGATGAGCAAGCCCATGGCGATGGGGAACAAATAGGACATGGATCGGATGTCACCGATATCCTGAATCGATCCGAGCACGACAAAAGAAAACATTGCCAGAATGGTCACAGCGACCATCATTGTCTTTTGGTTTTTGCGAAAGAATTCAAAAGGAGACGCCATGAAGACCTCAATGAGAGTGTGTCTTGATTTCAGATGAATTTATTGGGCTGCCTTGACAAACCAAGCGCCGATGATTTAAGGATTCCGTTGAGTAGACGATCTTCAGGTATGTGATGTCGAGGCTACTGAAGGTCGTTTTGTGATTTGATACGCATGTCTTTGTATGCTATTGGTGCTGCAGTGAGGTGATCAATTTTGTTGAAAGAAACAATCATCAACGTGCAGACTTCAGTTTGGGGTGGATCGACAATTCAGACTCTTGATCGATCAGTGATTTATTAAGTATTACGAATAACGGGTGAACACGATTCACGCAAGTCAAGTTCCGGAGGGGAGTTGATGGAGAGGAGTGTCATTCGTGGGTTGAAAATAGAATCCTGATGCAGTTGAAGAGTCTTCTATCAATTCCGTCTGGGAGAAGGGGTCGCTAGAAAATGAACGCATCAATTAAGAATTCTTGAAAGAAAAATATGAATTAAGACTTCCCAAGAACTCAGTGACTGAAGGATAACTTGCCAACATCAATTTATTGAACGTCATTTTCTGATAGCCCAGTCGCCAGGAACAGTGGCGTATTGTAGTCGGCGATCAATGACTGGCAAGCCAAACCAAGCTGGCGTCTTGAATACGCTCAGCAAATTTCGAATTCAATAATCAACTCAATTCATCATGTAAGCAGATTATGTCGTTATGAGGGGTGCTGTTGCAGGACTCTGAAGGCGCTGTGATTTATAGATAGCAGGGAGCAAACCCGCGTGGCAGGAAACAATCGTCTGAAGGCCCTCG
Organism: Planctomycetaceae bacterium; assembly: GCA_041753175.1. GTDB lineage: Bacteria > Planctomycetota > Planctomycetia > Planctomycetales > Planctomycetaceae > SXPC01. Next base: position 5,891 of record JBGSVC010000072.1, on the reverse strand, counting down.
TGATCGTGGAATCGCCGGCCAAGGCCAAAAAAATCGGGGAGTTTTTGGGCAAGGACTATGCCGTTCGTGCGTCATTGGGGCATGTGCGTGATCTTCCTGCGAAGGCTGCAGAAGTTCCTGCGGCAGTCAAAAAAGAACCCTGGGCGACGCTGGGAGTCAACACACAGCATGATTTTGAGCCGCTGTATGTTGTTTCGCCTGAAAAGAAAAAGGTGATCAATGAACTCAAGGATTTGCTCAAGGATGCCAGCGAACTGATCATCGCGACGGACGAAGACCGCGAGGGGGAATCGATTGGATGGCATCTTGTCCAATTATTGAAACCGAAAGTTCCGATCAAGCGGATGGTGTTTTCGGAAATTACGCGTAAAGCGATTGTTGAAGCACTCAATCAAACACGTCAGATTGATGAAAACCTTGTGGAAGCGCAGGAAACACGACGGATTGTCGACCGACTGTATGGTTATACGCTTTCGCCGTTGTTGTGGAAGAAGGTTGCGCGGGGGTTGTCTGCTGGCCGTGTTCAATCGGTGGCGGTACGGGTGTTGGTGGCCAGAGAGCTTGAGCGAATGGCGTTTCGATCGGGGACATACTGGGATTTGAAAGCGGAACTCTCGACGGGTGAAAACCAGAGTTTCAACGCGATTTTGATGACTGTGGATGGCAAGCGTTTGGCAAGCGGTAAGGATTTCGATGAGTCGACGGGAGAGTTGAAGCCGAGTGCGGACGTGATTTTATTGGGGGAACAAGAGGCTCGGGATCTAGAAAGTCGACTGAAAAAGCTGCCGTTTGAGATTTCAGAGATTGAGGAGAAAGAGCAGTTTCGCAAGCCCCCTGCTCCGTTTATTACGTCAACGCTGCAGCAGGAAGCTAACCGGAAATTTGGGCTTTCTTCCCGTCAAACGATGCAGATTGCGCAGCGATTGTATGAGGATGGTTACATTACTTACATGAGAACGGATTCGGTGTTATTGTCCAGTGAAGCGATCAATGCCACACGAGGCAAGATCGAAGCGCTGTATGGGACTTCGTATTTGAGCCCTGCACCTCGTCAGTATGCCAACAAAGCCAAGAATGCCCAGGAGGCACACGAAGCGATTCGTCCTGCTGGGACAGAGATGAAAACAGTTGATGAACAGGGGTTGTCTGGGGATCAAGCGCGGTTGTATGCCCTGATCTGGAAACGGACGATGTCCTGTCAGATGGCGGATGCGAAGCTTCGCTTTCAAACAGTGACGATCGTGGCTGACAATGCGGAGTTTCGGGCGACTGGTCGTCGCGTAGAGTTTCCCGGGTTTTTCCGTGCGTATGTGGAAGGTGTGGACGATCCGGAAGCAGCGATTGAGGATCAGGATGAGAATTTGCCTGCGCTGACTAAAAATCAGACGTTGGGATGTCAAAAGCTGGAATCGGTTTGTCATGAGACCAAGCCTCCGGCACGTTATACGGAAGCTTCGCTGACCGGGAAGCTGGAAGCAGAGGGAGTTGGTCGTCCGTCAACGTATGCAAGCATCATCAGCACGATTCAAGACAGGGGGTATGTCCGAAAAGACAAAAACCAACTGATTCCAACATTTACGGCGCTGGCGGTGACGAAGCTGCTGGAGAAAAACTTTCCAAAACTTGTGGATTTGAATTTTACGGCTGCTATGGAGCAGACGCTGGATGATATTTCTACGGGAAATGCCAATCGCCTGCCGTATTTGCGTCAGTTTTATTCCGAGCCTGATGGCCTGGAGCAACAGGTCAAACTCAAGGAAGAGGGAATTGACCCTCGCGAGGCTTGTACGTTGCAACTTTCGGGGATTCATTCTGCTGTCAGGGTGGGGAAATTTGGTCCCTATCTGGAGCGACAGGTCGGCGAAGAGACCCAGACGGCATCGTTGCCGGATTCGATTAGTCCGGCAGATATCAATAATGAGATGGCAGAAGAGTTATTCAAACTCAAGGCAGAAGGCCCGAAATCGTTGGGCATGCATCCCGAAGAGGGGTCGCCAATTTTTGTGATGGTAGGTCCGTTTGGCCCGTACCTGCAGGTTGGTGAAGTGACGGAAGATGGTCCCAAACCGAAGCGCGTTTCGATTCCCAAAAATATCTCGCCGACAGAAATTGATCTGTCAACGGCACTCAAGCTGCTTGAACTTCCGCGAAAGTTGGGGCAGCATCCTGAGGATGGAAAAGTCGTCAATGCAGGAATTGGACGGTTTGGGCCTTATGTTGTGCATGCAGGAAAGTATAAATCGTTGGGTAAAGAAGATGATGTGTTGACGATCGAACTAGACCATGCGGTTGAACTGCTGGCGACGGCAAAGACAAAAGCAGCTCCGACGCCGCTAAAAGAACTTGGCGAGCATCCGGTCGAGGGGGGACTGGTTGCCATTTTTGAGGGTCGCTATGGTCCTTATGTCAAGCATGGGAAAACAAATGCGACAATCCCGAAGGATACGGATTTGAACAGTGTCACATTGCAAGATGCGCTTCCGTTGCTGGCTGCCCGAGCCAAGAGCAGTAAGAAGAGTGTGAAAAAGGGAGTTAAAAAAACAGTCAAAGCAGCCGCAAAGAAGAGCAAGAAGAAGGCTACTGATTGAAGAGTGAGGAGAAGGTGCTTGCTTCGTCTGTGGCATGCAGGCTGCTGACGGCTGTGTGTGTTGAATTAACTCAACATGAGGTTGTAAGACACAGTTAATCTGTTAAGAGAACTTTGCGCGTAACTGCTATTTAGATATGCCTTTAGAGCAGAACTGTAAAAAGCATGTCCTCGATCAGGGAATCGGCAAACATTGATGTTTGGAGAACTTCCATAAAATGGAGCATTCTTACGATATCTGTCTGGCAAGACGTTTGTGGGCAATTTAGGATGACTGCTCTGAAGAACTCTCGCTTCTTCATAATGAGCCACTCGACACAAAACGTCAGGACAAGTCGGTGACAACAAGTATTATTTCTGAGACGAGTCAGAAAATGTCTGATGCCTCGCCAATAGCGAATGCATCTAAAGGTTTGTTGATTGATCCTATCTTTTCAACTGAAGCAATTCACCATTTTGACAAAACTGCTCCTGCGAATTCTCATGCTGCAGAGCAAAACAAACTGAAGGTGAGTTTGCAGGATAAGAGTTGGCGAATTTCCCAAGCCGCGAAGACGAATATGCCTTTGGTTCTGGGCGATATGCTGACGATGAGCTTGTGCTACGCGATTCCTTCGACACTGATGTATCTGCTGGCTCCTGCTTTGACGAGTCTGCCTGAGATTTTATACAGTTTGTTGTCGATCAATTTTACCTATGCCATCATTTTTGCGATTCTGGGTGGCTGGCGATCTTCGGGCATCAACCCGGTCGTAGAATTAAAGCACCAGATCACGTCGGCGGTGTTTGCACATGCTTTTTATCTGGTTTATCTGGCATTTTCTGGCGAAATTATTGCGAGCGACGTGTTGACGATTGCGATCAGTTGTGTGTTGAGTTGCAGTGTGATGTATTTCACCCGGTTTATGTTGCGTCTGTTTTTGAGTCAGTTTAAGTGGTGGGGTGAACGGGTCGTGATTGTGGGGGCCAGCAACGAGTCTGCCTCGATCATCAATTTTCTGTCTCGATCAACCCATCGAGGGCTGCGTCCGGTGGGAATTGTCGACAATCTGATGAATTTCAGTGTCAGCAATAATAAGCCTGAGATGTATCTGGGCGAGATCAGCAATTTGCGTCAGATCATCAGCACCTATCGAGCAAATTGGTGCATTGCATGTATCAATGATCGTCCGAAATCTGAAGTCAATGAGATTATGGATGCCTGCGAGCGGGTCTCGAATGTCGTTATTATCAGTAACCGGTTGCCGATTCCGACGCTGTGGTCCTGCTTTCATGAGTTTGCAGGATACTCCGGGATTTATGTCAACAATAAATTGCTGTGCCCTTTGAAGCAGTCATTTAAGCGAACCGTCGACATCCTGGTGTCTGGTGGGGTTCTGCTGATGATCTCACCTCTGGTATTTCTTTATGCTCTGGCCATCAAGGTCATCTCTCCGGGCCCCATTTTTTACGGTCAGAAACGGATGGGACGGCATAATTCGATCATCAAAGTTTGGAAACTTCGAAGCATGGTGCCCAACGCAGACCGCGTTTTGCATGAATATCTGTCAAAGGATCCGGCGTTAAAACTGGAGTGGGAAGTCGAGCACAAGCTAAAAAATGATCCTCGAATTATCCCTTACATTGGGAAATTCATTCGAAAATCCAGTCTGGATGAGCTTCCACAGTTGTGGAATGTGTTTGTGGGTGAAATGAGTCTGGTTGGACCTCGTCCGATTGTAGATTGTCCTGATTACGATGCTGTCTATATCAATGATTTTCCACGAGAATATGCCTATTACCAGGCAGTTCGTCCCGGGATTACCGGATTGTGGCAGGTCTCCGGGCGAAACTACACGATTTATGAAGATCGGATTCGCATGGACGCTTACTATGTGCGGAACTGGTCTCCATGGCTGGATTATTTTATTTTGCTGCGGACTGTACGGACAATTTTGTTTCGTGAAGGTGCTTATTAAAATCCCTGAGCAAGGGTTGTTTTGCTGGATTCACTGTTAGCTGAATTCCCTGATACTGGGGTTAGTTGATCTCTTTGATTTCGTAGCGAGACTTGTTGAGTTGCTGTGGTTGAAGATCACGTCGTTCCTGTTTGATGCGTCTTTCCAGGGCGGATTTGGTGTTGAGTGCTTTTCGCGTGCGTCGTCTATCACAGCCAGTGCGGCGTTCCATGAGAGACTGGAGAGATTCTGGAAGATCTTGCTCGCCTGGCATCTTGGGCTCTACCTGTTTGAATTCCTGATGGGAATTTGTGACTTTTTTACGCTTGACGGCTATTTGCCATTTGAAAATCAAAAAATCGACTAAAACCGGGCGTTTTTTGATGATTCCATCCTGGAATCAGGCAGCTTTTGGAGATAAACAACGGGCTGCCTGGCAAAATATCTGCCAGATAGATTCCACGCTCTTCATTTGATTGAAATCGCGCGGCGTCATTGTGCAAGCATAGGTCACAAATTGCTATTGGCAATTTTCTTTTTCGGTACAGGATGGAAAATAATGGGTCGCAGGGAGCGGCCTGCAATCGTGAAGGTTGCTGACGGCATCGGGTAGTCTTTGGATGCTCAGATGACGAGGATTTCTGCAGGCATCTGGGAGCATCGGTTCGGGACGGCAGACAGGATTGAGGTTGTTGTCGAAGATGGGAGTGGCTGTGCGAGCATAGTCAAAATCTTGTTGTAGATTGTAGGATTCATCGTAGGGCACGATTCTGGGAATCAAAGCAATGATGATTTCACTGCGTGACTTTTTGAAGCTTCGTCTTTGAAATGCTCTGCCAACCAGCCAGAGGTCTCCTAACAGGGGGACTTTTGCCTGCGTGTCGATGAGATCTTCTTTGATCAGGCCACCGATGATGATCCCGCGACCGTTGGGGAGCATGACAGTGGTTTCGACTTCAGTGGTTTTTTCCTGAGGGAGTCCATTATCGGGGCTAATCTGGCCGGAGGAGATTTCCGGTTTGACGCGCATCATGATCTGGCCGTTGTCGGTGATGTTGGGGGTGACATTCAGAACGACGCCGACGTCAAGGAAGTCCACGCTTTGGAGGGTGCTGGTCTGGGTGGTGGTCGTGACAAAAAATCCGAGTCGTTCGCCGATTTGCATTTTTGATTCCTGGCCGTTGATCACGAGGACCTTGGGAGAGGCCAGGGTTTTGGTATCATTGGTTGATTTGAGGGCTTCGATAAATGCGTCGAGGTTGCTACCATCGATGTCGAGAAAGAACGCTGTGGGAGAGAGGGGATTGGCGAAACCTTTGGTGCCTAAAGAGACATCTGCGCCGGCCAGAGTTGTGAGGTATTCAAAA
>JBGSVC010000071.1:0-4364 GCA_041753175.1 Planctomycetaceae bacterium | reverse complement strand
CCAAAGGAACATAATCGGCACCGGTATTGCGTGCCATGTCCTGAAAAGACTGCCGAAACTCTTTGAGTGACTCGGCATACTCCTGCATAATCCCCTGAGCATCGACACGTAGTTCCTGATTTGTCTCTGGATCCTTGAGTTCCACCTGTCCTGAAAACGGAAACGTCACTTCCGCCTCATCCAGAATATGAAAAATAATCACATCATGTCCTGCAAATCGAACCTGACGAAGTGCCTTGATCACTTCCTCACTGTCGGTCAGCAAGTCTGAAAAAATCATCAATAGCGATTTGTGTTTGACGATCGAAGGATATTTTCGCAGGACCCCCGCCAGATCCGTTGTCCCGGCCGGTTTTGATTTGGCTAACAACGCCAGGATCGTTCCCAATTGAGTTCGGCGACTTTGGGCATTGAGCAGATGACGAATTTTTTCGTCAAAGGTAATCAACCCGACCGGATCCTGTTGATGAATCATCAGGTAGGCAAGGGCAGCAGCCAGACAAATCGAATAGTCAAACTTTGTCATGCTTTGACGATACGTATACGCCATGCTTTCTGAGAGATCCATCATCAGATAGCCGGTCATGTTTGTCTCGGCTTGATACTTCTTGATGTAGTATCGATCCGTCTTGGCAAAGACCAGCCAGTCGATGTCTTTGAGGTCGTCTCCCTGGGAATACCGCCGATGCTCGCTGAACTCGACACTGAACCCTTGAAACGGGCTGGCATGGAGTCCACTCAAGAACCCCTCGATGATGAACTTGGCGCGCAAATCAAGTCGCGACACCGTCTGAATCACTTCGGGTTTGAGATATTGTTCACCGGCCATAAATCCCGAACTTCGTTATTTCTCGTATTTTCCAATATTGGATTCCGGCAACTCGCTGACTAAACGTTCAATGAGCTGGTCTGTCGAATATCCCTCTGCCTGAGCCTGAAAATTGGTCGAAATCCGGTGACGCAACACCGGCACACAGACTCGTTTGACATCCTGAAATGAAATTGAAGGCCGTCCATCCATCGCTGCCACCGCCCGGGCGCCGGCGATCAGATACTGCCCCGCACGAGGTCCAGCCCCCCAGTCAATCATGTCTTTAATGAACTTCGGGGCCGTCGGATCGGCAGGACGTGTCGCCCGTACAATCCGCGCCACATAATTAAACATCAACGGGCTGACCTCAATCATGCTGATCTGCTTTTGAAGATACAGGATCGATCGAGCCGACAAAATCTTGCGAACCTCCGGACGCTCCCCGCGCGTTGTCGCCTCCAAAATACGAACCTCTTCCTCCATTGAAGGGTAGTCAACTTTGATGTTAAACATGAAGCGGTCCAGTTGGGCTTCCGGCAAAGGATATGTCCCTTCCTGCTCAACCGGGTTTTGCGTCGCGATCACAAAAAAAGGATCGGGCAGGTCATAAGTCGTCTGCCCATACGTAACTTGACGTTCCTGCATCGACTGTAACAAGGCTGCCTGGGTCTTCGGGGGAGTTCGGTTAATTTCATCCGCAAGCAGAATATTGGTGAACACTGGCCCCTGTACAAAACGAAATTCTCGACGTCCAGATTCCGATTCGTCCAGCACATTGGTCCCCGTGATGTCAGAAGGCATCAGGTCGGGGGTGAACTGGATCCGCTTAAACGAAACATCCAGAATTTGTGCAATCGTACTCACAACCAGCGTCTTGGCCAGTCCAGGAACCCCCACCAGCAGGCAGTGCCCGCCTGTGAATATCGCCGATAAAATCTGCTCAATGACCGCATCCTGACCGACGATCACCTTATGCAGTTCTTCGGTCATCAACTCGCGATGTTTTTTGAACTTGTCCAGAAAATCATCAAAGTCTTTTTTCTCAGCAGCCAAGGCAGCCATCCTCTCCTAGATGTCGTTCTACTCAGTCAAACCCAGCCAAGACAGTTAAACCCCAAACCCGTTTCTTGCTCCACGATGGTAACAAAATCATTGACCAAATGACTGATCATTGATGGTAATTTTCTTCTAACATGTTCTACGTCGTCAGAATCGGGATTTGCGAAACAATTTTACTTTATTTACAATTCTTAAACAGATACTGTGGTCGCTGAAATCTTATCGAGTTTGAAGCTGCATGCCCTTGGCGCCACCTTAAAAAGTAAAGATGTCGCAACTAACTCAAAATGCGCCCACGTTGAGCTCGATTGTGACGTATGAGATATGATCGCAAAGATTGCACGTTACCTTGACATCACATCTGATGATTTCATGTTCAACCCCTCTCCTGTCGATATTTCACCAAGACATCAAAAGGTAACAGACATGAATGGATTCATTCAAGCCTCGCCGTGTCGCTTCCGCCGAATGCGCTGCACTCACCTGCCGTGTTGGATGTTGATCCTGTTCTCAGCCCTGTTCTGGAATTTTGCCAGCCTGAAGGTTCTCCCCGCTCAGGAACCCACCTCAGAGATGGTCTTGAAATCGATCGAACGCGGCCGCCGTTTTCTCCTCAGTAAACAAAACGCGAATGGGAGCTGGTCGACCCCCTACGATTCCCGCTACCCCACTGGCGGAACGTCACTGGCGACATTGGCATTGCTCAATTCCGGCCTCGACGCCAAAGACCCTCAAGTCGCTAAAGCACTAACATGGCTACGCGCCGTCAAGGAACCCCAGCCGGGCACAACCTACGAAGCTTCTCTGATGTTGTCCGTTTTTGGAGCCGCCCATCAGGGGACCATCGATGCCACTCGCGCCACCATCCTCGCCCAAAAACTGGAAAGCTCCATCATTTCCCAGGGCGAAGATGCAGGAAACTGGGGCTACGATGTCAGCCTCAAAGGGCCCGGATCAAACAGAGGTGATCGCAGTAACGGGCAATTTGCAGTCCTCGGATTGCGCGAAGCCACTTACCTCGGTGTCAGGGTCGAACGTAAAACCTGGGAAAGCGCCCAGGAGCATTGGCTCGGAACCCAAAATGGCGACGGTGGCTGGGGCTACGCCGGAACACGCAATTCCGATCCCAGCACCGGCAGTATGACCTGCGCAGGCATTTCTTCGCTCTCCATCTGCAAACAGTTTCTCGCCGACAAACAGGATCTCAACCCCGATGGCACACCCGCCTGCTGTCAGGAAGCCCAAAACGATCCCGCCCTCGATCGTGCCTACAGTTGGATGGAAAGTAACTTCTCGACCAGCAGTAATCCCCAAAGCAGCAACTGGTGGCTGTATTACCTCTACGGACTCGAGCGTGCCGGACGACTCAGCGGACAGCGATTCTTCGGCGACAACGATTGGTATCGCGACGGTGTCCGCAAAATTCTCAGCCGGCAAAATCCGGCCAACGGGGAGTGGTCCGGAATTGGTCCCGGTGAAGCCGATTCCACGATCGGAACCAGCCTGGCACTCCTGTTTTTATCCAAAGGGCTTTCCCCGGTTTTGATCAATAAAATGAAATACGGACCTCGCCAGGGCAATCAGGGAGGTGATATCAGCACCAATGTCTGGAACAAGCACCCTCAGGATGCACGAAACCTGACGGAATATATCACGACACTCGACCGCTGGCCCAAACTCATCAGTTGGCAGGAATTTGACCTCAAAATCGCCGCCAACAATGAAGCCCTATCAGAGATCCTCCAGGCACCCATCCTCCTGATCACCGGCGATGAAAACATCAATCCTTATGTCAGTCCTCCAGAGATCAAACTCCTGCAGGATTACGTCAGCCAGGGCGGATTTATTTTCGCTGTCGCCAACTGCAAGAACGCCGAATTCGATGATGGCATCCGCCAACTCGTCAAACGCATGTATCCCGATGAACAAATCGAATTGAGACCCCTCCGCGCTGATCATCCGGTCTATCGTACCGAGTATCAACTCGCCGAAGAGAGTGTCGATCTGGAAGGCGCTGATATCGGTTGCAGAACCGCTATTATCTATGCCCCTTATGATTATTCTTGTCTATGGGACAAGTGGATCATTGTCCCACCTCCCGAACGCACCAACGCCGCTTTAACTTCAATTACCAAATCACTACGCGTTGGTGTCAACGTCGTCGCCTATGCCACCGGTCGCGAACTTCCCGACAAACTCAAAAGCAGTGAATTCGTCAAAGACGATCGACTCGATTTGCAAAAACAACGCGGTTATCTTCAAATGGCCAAAATCCGTTATGACGGCGATTGGAACACCGCTCCCCACGCAATCGCCCGCCTGTTGACAGCGGTCGCACAAACTGTAGGCATCCCCGCCATTCCCGAATCTAAACAGGTCTCTGCAGCCAGCCCGGAATTATTTCGCTATGCCCTGCTTTACATGCATGGCCAGAGAAACTTCACACTCTCCTTAGAAGAACGCCAGCAACTCAAACTCTATCTTGAAAACGGCG
>JBGSVC010000070.1:0-9492 GCA_041753175.1 Planctomycetaceae bacterium | reverse complement strand
CTTTTTTTTGTGTGGTCTTTTTTTTGTGTGGTCTTTTTTTTGTGTGGTCTTTTTTTTGTGTGGTCTTTTTTTTGTGTGGTCTTTTTTTTGTGTGGTCTTTTTTTTGTGTGGTCTTTTTTTTGTGTGGTCTTCTTTTTTGGGTGGCCTTTTTTGATGTGGTTTGACGAGACGTCGTGACTATGCTCTGTTCACGTCACTGTGTTGGCGCTACGCTAGTCAATTCACATTACTGCGGCAGGTGAGCGATTCAGGCTTGAGGCGCCGGGGATGCGTAGTGAGCGCAGGATTTCTTTTAATCCCAGCGAGGACAGATTGAGGAGTGACACATCGGTATAAAGTGTGTCGATGAAGGGGACGTCGTCAGGGGAGCCGAGGTATATCTGTTTATTGGCAATGGGTAATCGGAGTGTGCGGGGGAGTCGCATATTGCGAGTCAATCGGTCGTGCATCGCGATAAAGGCACAACCCGTTTGCTGCATAATCGCATGACGGATTGTGTCACTGTGAGTTTCGAAGAGTTCGTCGCTGTTGTGATAATGGATTTGGCAATAGTTGAGACGCCAGCGTGTGACCAAAGAATAAACCACATAACAAGAACCTTGTGGGGTATCGATGCAGAGATGTTTGAGGTGTGGTTGATCGTGATCCAGGAAGATCTGCTGATCGTGCGGAGAGAGTCGATGGGCAATGCTGGGGTCGAGAAGTCGACAGTATTGTGAGTTATTATGGTGAATGGGAAGCACGGTTGGCAGCAGAATTCGCAATGCGGAATCGAGTGATTTGAAACCAAGTTTTGCGGAGATTTTTTGGACGCCCTGGGTGGGAGAGAGATCGGTAACAAGGTGATCTTTCAGTTTGAGCGGTGTTCGCATGAGTAACAAGCTATGACCACGATACTCAGGTTTGACCATCCAGGAATGAAGATTGCAGATGTTTCGAGATTTGCCATTGAAGTGTCGCTGGCTGAAAATCATCCCGAGCATCCCGGCGAGTTTGCCGCGATCAGTGAGGATGAAGCCTGCGTGCTGATGGATGTTGTCACTTTTAATTCTAAAGAGAGTTGACCAGTCGGCGCGTGTCAGTTCGTTATCGAAGTGGGCAAGGAATTCGTGATAAATTTCGGAGAAGCGTCCCTGGCTGATGGGTTCGAGTTGGGGCATCATTGTCCCCCAACAACATCGGGAATGGAGACATTCAAACTGGATTGATCAAACCAAAGGTCGCCGGGAGTGCCACGCCGTCTGATGAGCCGATGTCCTGTTGCATCGATCATTATTTCCGGAGGTGCAGGGTGACTCAGAAAGCCAAGAGGGCTTGACGTACGTGCGTAGGCACCGGCGTTGAAGATACCAATGAGATCGCCGGGCTCGATTTCTGGAAGTTCGACGTCGCGTGCCAGAGTGTCGAGAGGTGTGCAGAGTGGTCCGACCACATCGACAGCCGTTGTGCAAGGCTCATCGAGTTTATTGAGAACGGCGATGGGAAAATTGCGTTTGATCGTTTGTCCCAGGTTGCCGGAGGCAGCGAGGTGATGATGCATTCCGCCATCAATGACAACGAACGTTTTTCCTCGAGACGTTTTCACGTCGGTGACGCGGGAAACATACAACCCGGATTGCGCTACGAGAAAACGGCCAGGTTCGATGATGAGTTGGGCGGTGTTCAAATCGGAATCTTGTTGGATATCGTCGAGCAGGGTGGTGAAGTTAGTGGCGAAATGATCGAGATCGAGAGGTTGTTCATGAGAAAAATAGGGGACGCCCAGACCACCTCCAAAATCGATGGTTTCCAAAGGTCGTCGGATCAATTGAGCCAGTGTTCTGGCGACGAGGATGGCATGTTGATATTGAGTCAGAAGAATTTTTGAATCGAGGATTTGGGTTCCAGTAAAAAGATGGACGCCGACAATTTTGAGATGCGAGAGCTTGAGGATTTGTTGGGTGACGAGAGCGAGTTGCTCTTCGTCGATGCCGAACGGGGTTGGTTTGCCGCCCATCCGCATGGCTCCGCCTTGGGCGGACTGTATGGGATTGACGCGCAGACTGATGCGGATTTGACGTGCGTGTTGGCGGGCGATCTCGTTGAGTCGTTGTGCTTCGCCGAGGGATTCGACGTGAATTTCGTGGATACCATAATGGACGGCTTCGGTTAGATCGCGTTGTGTTTTTCCAGGTCCTGCAAAAAGAATGCGATCCGGGGAACATCCACTTTTCAAGGCGAGATGGAGTTCGCCACTGGAGGCGATCTCGATACCACAACCGGCTTGAATCAAGGTGCGGGCAATTGACGTCTGAGGATTGGCTTTGAGCGAATAGTAGATGTCGAATCGATCGGTATAGGCAGCCTGCAAACGAGCCAGTCGGTTGAGAATCGTCTGTTCGCTGTAGAGGTAGAATGGAGAACCATAGCGCGAGACCAGGCTTTGGATCGGATGGGATGAGACGTGTAATTCTCCTGAGCGGTTTTGAAAGTATTCACTGAAGTGACGTGCGGCATGAAAGGTAGTCTGTGTGTCTGGAGCTTGATTGATGGTCAATGACATGATCGAACATTACTCATTGTGTCTGAAGGACAGGTTGAATTGAGGGCGCTGTGCTGATTGAGATTGAATGAGATCGAGTGGTTGGCTTCGATAGAGGACTTCAGGCATTCTGCATGGCGGGAGTTTGAGACTCCGCGCGTTTGCGTAACGTGGGGTAGTCAACTTTGCCGCTGGATGTCTTGGGAAGTTGATCGAGGATCTCAATCGTTTTGGGAACCATATAACGAGGCATGGTCTGAGATGCTGTGGCGATGATGTCCTCCCCGAGGAGGCTGGCGCCATCGACGGCGACGACGAAGGCCTTGATCGATTGACCGAGGAGTTCATCAGGAATTCCGACGACGGCAGCTTCTCGAACACCGGGATGTTGGCAGAGAGAGGCTTCGACTTCGGTCGGGCTGATGCGAAAGCCTGACGATTTAATGAGGTTATCGCGTCGACCGACGAAGTAGAGATAACCATCGTCGTCGGTCTGGACCAGATCGCCGGAATAGCAGACTTTGATCGCGTTATTGGCGCCTGGAGGAGAGAACGGATGAGGACGCAAGACACGCGACGTAAGTTCTTCCTGTCCCCAGTAGCCTAATGAAACGGTAGGGCCGTGATGGACAAGCTCGCCGATTTCACCTGGTCCACACAGGGAGCCATCCTCACGCAGGACCAGGATTTCGGTATTGGGAATGGCTTTGCCCATGGAAGTGGGACGATGATCGAGTTGTTCGGGGGGGAGGTAGGTTGACCGAAAGGCTTCGGTCAGGCCATACATCAAAAAGACTTGAACGTCCGGCAGACCGCTACGTAATAAAGCCAATGTGGATTGTGGCATGGCCCCACCGGTGTTGGTGATATATCGGAGGTCAGGCAGATCGGCTTTTGAGAGACCACTGGAAGGTTGAACAAACAGATTCCAGAAGGGGGGGACGCCGGCAAGTCCTGTGATGTGCTCGCGTTTTAATTCTGCGATGACATCCCGGGCAAAGCGGAACTGACTGATGACGAGAGTTGCACCTCTGAGGAGTGCGCTGGTCAACTGGTTTAAACCGGCGTCAAACGAGAACGGCAGGACAGCGAGAATACGTTCGTGTTCAGTGATGGCGAGATAATCGCTGACAATTTCAGCACCCGCGATGATATTGGCGTGGCTGAGCATCACCCCTTTGGGTTTGCCTGTTGAACCTGACGTGTATAAGATGCCGGCGAGATCTTTATCGATGACTCGGTCCTGGACAGGCTCTGGTGAAGCCAGACTGGAGAATCGCTGGTAGGAGTAAGCAGGAATGGGAGAGTTTATATCTTCGAAATGATCATCTATCAGAACAATGAATCGCAGTGAGGGGAGGAGATCTACATGATTTTGAAGTTCCTGCCAGCGTTTTTTGGTAGTCATCAAGGCCGTCACCTGACAGTCTGAGCAGATGTGGGTGATCTGATCGGGCTTGAGACTATGATGAATCGGTACGAAGACTGCCTGAGCGGCATTGGCGGCAATGATGGAGACAGTCTGTTCGATAGACGGCTCCAAAAGGATTGCCAGTCGTTGACCACGCATCAACCCGGTGTTGTGCAATGATGATGCCAACGATCGAACGGTTGAATCCAACTGTGCATAAGAAAGTCGGCTTGATCCACAGACGAGTGCAGTATGTTCAGGACGAGACTGTGCGGATCGACGGAGCATGTGATGAGTGAGATAATCCATGGGTTTACCCGGTTGCGTTTATGTGCCGTAGGAAATGATGTCGTCTCAATGTTGGATGTCTAAACCATGATTCGAACGCTGAAGGATGATCTCGTTGAAATCACACTCTCAGATGACCTCAACAGGGTTGAGTGAAATCGAGAACTCGATTGACCGTCTGAGTTCCTGTTGAAATTCGACTTCGTGTCAGATTTCTTTGAACGCTGTCATTTGGCAGAACCTTGTGAGTATCAACGGGCTACTAAACGACATCCAGTTTGTTATCGACGAAACTCGTCAAGCGCGCAATTGACTCAAAGTTATCTGACAACAGATCACTGTCTTCGAGCACCAACCCAAAACGATCTTCGATAAACATGACGACATCGAGAGTGCCAAGAGAATCGATGATGCCATCTTCGAGAAGGGAATCGTCGTCGCCAATCTGTTTTTGACGGGCGAGGGGAAACTGTTTAAGGATGAATTCGCGGATAATGGGAAGACGAGTGGATGTCTGTTGGAGATGGCTCATGTGTTGTCATTCCTTTCGGGTGTCCATAACCTGTCCGAACGTGGTCAGGCGACACGGAAATGGGAAGATGATCTGCTGCAAACAGTGACAGCGGATGGGGCTGTCAAAATTGGAAAGGCCTGTGATCTGATGAAGAACAAAGGTTTGTGTAATAAGGATTGCACAATCCTGACTTTAGGGCGTCATTTTGTGACTAATTGGCATCAATCTCAGCCAGATCGTGTTGATGGAATCGTTATATCTGGCATGGTCGACGTAGACCGCCCGGCTTGTTCACAGTTCTTTCAGGTATGCGGCTTTGAGACGAGTGAAGGAGCGCTGGGTGTCTGCGATGAGATGACTGACCTGTTGACGGGCGAAAACGAGTTCTGGTGGTTCTGGGAGTTGACCATCGAATTTGGATTTGATGTCGGCATATTCTTCGACTTCGTGTTTAAGTAGCTCAAGTTTTTCGCGGAGAAGTCTGGTTTTCATCTGGTGGTAGTCGCTGAGTTTGAATTCTCGCAGATAGACTCCGACTTCAAGTTTTCGGGACCAATCATCAAAGACATCAATCCAGTACTCGGCATGAACTTCGTCTCCCGAAATCGCAGGACTGAGAGCTTCTCCCTGGACGATATACATTTCTTCGAGTGCGTCTTGAGGGGCAGGGTAGTAGGCGTAACAGCCCAAGACACTAAACGCGATTAGTCCCAGGAGCGAAACGGCACCAACAGTCCAGCCTGGAACTATGAAATCATAGCCGACGTTTTTATTGATGGTGCCTTTTTCGAGCCAGTCTTCGATGACGATCCAGCGGTCGAGGAAAACTAAGACCAGACCGAATCCTGTGATAAGCGCCAGACCATAAAATGAATACCATTCGAAGGGGGCGATATCGCGTTTGAGTTTTTCAAGTGTGGCAACAGCGAGGCTGGTCGTCCCTGTGGTCTCAAAGGGACAACAGTAGACATCAAACGCATGGGTATGGTCAGCAGGTTCGACATCGACAGGGAAGAGTGGTTTTTCGATTCCGTAGGCGATTCCCAAAACAATGGCTAACAGCAATCCGATCCAGGCAGTGGCCCGTATGATGCCGTATTCTTTTCCCATCCATAGACACAAGCCCAAATTCATGCCGGCTCCGAGAGTCAGCAGGACAAACGCAGCTCCGACAGAATTGGCATGTTGAAACATCATTCCCAGTTGAGACATTGCCAGCATGGGGGTGGCATAGACGGGGATGGCGATGCCGGACATGATCACCGGTGCCAGGGGGTTATCGTAGTTGGCCATGCGTTGCAGTGATGTTTTCGGGAGGAAGCCTCCCAGAGAGGCGACCCCGAGCAGTCCAACGACCATATAGATCATCGACCAGTTTGTCATCGCGCGTCCCATGACCACAAAGATCGAGAGCATGCGTTTGATTCCAACGGGAACTGGCTTTTGCTCAACGAACTGACTGGTCGTCTGTGAAAAGAAGCGATCCCAGAGCCAACCGACTATCGTCACGATCACGAGAGATCCAAGAGCAAACAGAAGAATGGTCATGGGTTCGGAGAGCGTTAAGCCATACATTAACGAGAGTGGGTTAAAGAGCGGAGCGGACATGGCAAAGGCTAGAATTGTCCCGCCAGCCAGACCAGCTTTCCTCATTTCGCGAATAACCGGGATAACCCCCAACGAACAGACCGGCAAGAGCATTCCCAGCCCCCAGGCTTGAAACAGAGACCGTGAAGACCCGGAGCCGAAGAGTCGATTGACTGCCGGATACATCATCAGGCGTTGAAAAACGCCGGCGATAAAAAGGCCCGCGAGAATGAAGGGTGATGCTTGTAGAAGACATTGGGTAAACCGCAGGACAAAGCCCCAGAACATGGCATCAATCATGGGAATGCTCCTGAGAATGAGAGTTGGAATCATCAGAGAAGTGAGAGTGTCGCAGGTCAAAACGTGGGCCATTCCCTGCGTCCTGAAGTAGCGCCCGCAGTGTTTCAAGTTCAGCGAGCACCGTTTGACGATGGGTCAGTAGATTGTCGACAGTCGTCGCATGCAGGAGAGTCTGATTGGAGAAGCGTTGAATCTGTTCCCATGCGGGACGTTTCAAGTCGGAATCGCCTGCCAATTCCGGTAGCCAGGTGAGGACATCTTTCAACTGAGTGAAATCGGTATGGGTGGAATCAGGACGCAATGCAATCAAACGCTCCTGGGTGACTTTCCATGCTGCCTGGATACTAACGGGTTTGTGATCGGGGACGTGGTGTTCCAGATGGTGGTCGTTTTCGAGAACCTCTGAAGTCAATACGTCACCGCATCCGCAAATCAGCGGCGCGATGAAAATGATCCGTATCCAAGTGAGGTGATGGTGGTTCATGCCTATTACTCCGGTACTTCGACTTGAGTGAGAATTTCGTTTAAGACCATTTCAGGAGAAATATCATCGAGCCCCAGTCGGACTCCTAAAACAGGGAGTGCAAGAGACTGAGCATCTTCAGTGGTGGCAAAATCTCGATGTTGTAAATACGCTCTGGCCTGCAGGCATCGCTGCCAGATGAGCAGGCCACGCGGACTGACTCCCAGGACGATGCGGGGATGCTGACGTGTTTTCTGAGCAATCTGGACAAGGTATCGTTGGACTTTCTGTGAGACATAGACATCAGCAACGTGTTGCTGAATTCGCAGCAATTGGCCGGGTTCAAACAGCGTTTCAATGGCCTCAGGAAGACGATTCGCAGGAAGGACTGATGCCAGCATCTGGATTTCGTCGTCAATTTGCGGATATCCGATGCTCAGCTTCATGGCGAAGCGGTCGAGTTGAGCTTCGGGGAGTGGATAGGTTCCCAACTGTTCGCTGGGATTTTGTGTCGCCATGACAAAAAATTCCTGTGGCAAAACATAACGGACACCATCGACAGTGACCTGACGTTCGGCCATGGCTTCGAGTAAGGCGGATTGTGTTCTGGGAGTGGCGCGATTAATTTCGTCGGCTAATAATATTTCAGAGAAGACTGGCCCTGAGCGAAACTCGAATTCGTGATTTTTCTGGTTAAACAAACTGAAGCCTGTGATATCGCCGGGCAGTAAATCCGGAGTGCATTGAAGCCGAGAAAAACTCCCTCCGAGGGCATCGGCGAGTCCTTTGGCGAGAGTCGTCTTTCCCAGGCCAGGTTTGTCTTCGATCAGCAAATGACCTTTTGCTAACAAGCAGATCAACACCAGATCGACCACATCGGGTTTGCCTTTCAGGATACGATTGAGGTTCTGACGAAGGCTTGTGAGAGACTCGTGGTCGAGATCATTCCTGGGATGCTGACGATCCGGCTTGAGATGTGTGACGGTCATAAAAAACCTGTTCTAGTTCATGGAAGTCGATATTGTGTTGATGAATTTCGGGGACTGACTTTTCTTACCCCAAAGTGGTTTGTTTTTACTGGGGATTACGAATTGCTGTGGGATGGATCGAAGTGTAAAGGTTGTGAGCATATCCCTGCAGACTTCGAGGTCTTCAAGATATGATTCGTCGAGCGCGTTGTGTGTTGAAAGTTGGCGATAGTGCATGGATGAAATCCGCTCGGCAAAATTAGGGAGCAGCGAGTAATTGTGCGAGGACATGCTCTGGAGTCGTCGCGTCCAGGCGTGAATTGTCTCATGACGATTTCGACCGAGTTTGAAAGCTGCAAAACGGGATTCCAGAATTTTCTGTGCGCCGAGAATTTTTTTATCGGCGCGATCCCATTGATCCATGTTCCAGAGAAGTGTCCGCAGACGATCGATCAACCAGACGCGAGCGAAGTAGATGATCATTAACATCGCGGCGATGCCTGAGATTAACCAGAGATGCTGGTACAACCTCATGGATATCCAAGTCAGAAAGAGCAAGGCCTGTTGGAAGATCCCAGGCGGTGGACCCAAAACTTCATAACCGGGGGTGGGGTCTACGGTCATCCAGATATTGGCTCCCAGATAGACTTCCACCCAGAAATGAAGATCTTCTTTAGAGACGGGAGTGTGTCCAGATTTGCGGTCATACTTCTTTGGATCGACGTAGTAGCCACTCACCAGTCGTGTTCCGTAGCCGAGTGATCTCAGAAGAATGGCGGCAGCAGAAGCGAATTGGTAGTCTGGGCCTGCTTTGTGGTCGAACAGGAAATCATGGATCGTGCAGATTTGAGAGTCTTCTTTGAGAAGATCCTGATTGTGAGTTTCCCTGGAGAGTTGGTATTCGCTTTTCAGGTGGCCCACGACTAGTTCGATTTGCTGGAAACTGCGTTGGGAATGAGTGACCCAGGATTTCGCGAGGGCTGCAATGCGATTGAATTGAACATCATCCGGTAGTGTCTGTAGCGGGGGGCGCGATGGATAGGATTTAATCTCCTGATCGACGCGACTGTGGTCCATCACTCGAGAGCTGAGATGGATGGGGAGCATGGCAGGAATACGCTGGGCATCGAGGGCCAACAGGTCATGCTGAACTTCGTTGACCATTGAGAGATCGCTCATCTGATCAATGTGGATGGCGAGCAACTGATTGGGGGCAGGGATGCGGTTGGTGTCTAGATGAGAGATTTTAATCGCGTGAGTTTCCTTGTCCGCGAAGATGTTAAAGTTGTTGTAAGCCATCCCACCGCGACCCAGACAGATCCAAGGTCTGGAACCGACGTATTGCAGTTCCAATCGGTTGACACGCTTTTCATTGTTTTCTGGATACCAGGTGATTCCATCGAAGATGTCATAGAGTTCGTGTCTTAAATGCAGTGGAGT
>JBGSVC010000069.1:0-6162 GCA_041753175.1 Planctomycetaceae bacterium | reverse complement strand
ATCACACCAGCGTCGCAGGGTAACACACCGTTGGGACCTGGCAGTTCCCAAGCACGCTCACCCAGGAGAATTGTATTGCTCAGGCCGTCGCTGACATCTCGAAAACGAATATCGGAGTTTGCTGCGAAGATCCAGCCATACACTTCACTTTCATTATTTCGACCGTTGAATTCTCTCTGAGCCCCTGAGGCCAATGCTCTTGTATCTGAACCATTGTTGCCCACATAGTTTGTGGTGGCGATCGGATGGCGAGTCCCGGTTGAATCCTGCAGGCGATAAAACGATTGAGCTTGAAAGTTCGCATCCGGACCTGTGTCGGACGGGCATCGAAATGTCTTGATCGGCGTCTGCAGAACGAGAAGCTGGTTCAACGAACTTGCAGGATTCATGCGGTCACCCAGAAGCACATTCCCGACGTTGAGAGCTTCGTAAACGGCTCCCTGTTCCACGAAAGGCAAAATCATAGCTCCCCATCCCCAGGACGAGTCTGTGAAGTCGTTGACAACACCGGGAGGAAAGATGTTGTGTGTGTCGTGATAGTTATGGATTGCCAGCCCGAGTTGTTTCAGATTATTTTTGCAACTGGATCGCCGTGCCGCCTCACGCGCCTGCTGCACTGCGGGAAGAAGGATCGAGACAAGTGTCGCGATTATCGCGATAACTACCAGCAATTCGATCAACGTGAAACCGTAGCGAAGTGACGAGACTCTTCTTGTGACCATGAGATTTCTCCGAAATGAATAGTGAGAAAACCGCAAAAAACCAAAAAGATGGGATATGACAGACAAAAACAGAGATGACGCAGTAGAGAAATAAGCCAGCATTGATGAATGTTACGAACAGATTATGGCTTTAGTCTTAGTTCAAGAATGAATCTTAGACTGTCGGCTGATCAGAACATTTCCTGGGATCAACGGTGGGACGTTGGTTATGACTTATAGATGTTAGTTTTAACATTAGACGATGAAGACAACATTGATACTAAGTTGCTACTGCGACTTCAGCTCCAGGTGGAATTCGTTTGGCCCCTCTTCGGTGACCGTAATCCTCAAGTCGCTGGTTTTCTCTTTGGTGTACTTGCGGGGAATGCGAGATTTCGGTTCGCCCACTTCCTCTTCCGACTCCATCAGTGACTCGACAATCACAATGTATTCTCCAGGCGCAATGCCGGTCGCGCTGGCGGTCGTATTGATGCGAAATGTGCCATCACTGTTGATTGCGGCTTGTGCGCTGGAGCCCCCTCCTGTGGGATAGAATTCCAACCTTCCCGCAGTAAGCGGATTGCCATCAAGAGTCACTAACCCTGTCGCCTCAGGACCGGCTCTCATACCGTCTTGTCCGCAACCCGCAAGCGTGAGGGAGAGAAGAAAAAGAAAGAGCCTGGTTCTCGTGCAGAGTTTCAACGTCATAGGTCTCTTTCGCGGCTGATAACGTGGGAAAGTATGAACAGGCACCAGTGGAGGCTTCCGGTGTCCGTTTGTGGAAAACGAGCAAGTAGTAAAAGTCCAACTAAAACTCACCCAAAACCTGGCCATCATCGATGGCGAGCAAGAGTTCCAGGGTAGAGTCTATCGGAGGACTGGTATTATGCTCGATGTTCTCACTAATGAAGCGGACAGATCCATCTCCCATAATAACCTGCACGCCACCCTTATGCTGCGATGAGAAGGTCATTCCACAGCCGGCACTGCCTGCGCCGGGTGGACAATTAATCTTGTCACGGGCAGCAGCTAGTGCACAAGCCAGACCGAAGTTCACCGTCGTGATACCTGATGTGCCAAACACATTCGCTGCTCTTGTTTCAACAATTCCATTATTAGTACTGAGTTCCCATGCGCGTTCTCCCACCAAAATCGTGTTACTCGTGCCATCAGTGATATCTCGAAAGGCAACCGCGCTGTTGACCCCGAAAATGCCCCTTTTCGAAGTCGAGTTATCTAGAAACCGAAAATTGTTTACAGCAGCATAGTTAGAGAGTGCAACGTCGGTGTCATTGGCGTTGTTGGAATCTCTTACGTCTCGCTGACTGTGCTCGTTGAGATTTGGACCGTTGTCGGAAGGACATTTGAAGACAGGCAGCGTTGTCTGCAGGGCAATGTAGCGAGCGTCCGTGTTTGGCAGCATAACCAGGTCGCCCAACCGATTTGGGCCCGGATTGAGCACATCATAGATAGCTGGCTGCTCGACAAAGGGGAGGATAAAGACACCCCACGACCAAACGCCTGTTTGAGTACCGCCAATTGTCGGGTTCAGGTCCAACGCGCCAGGCGGAAAAACATTATACACGTCATGATAGTTGTGGATTGCCAATCCGATCTGTTTGAGATTGTTCTTGCATGTTGAGCGGCGGGCCGCTTCCCGAGCTTGCTGGACCGCGGGAAGCAGTATCGCCACCAACGTGGCAATAATTGCAATAACTACGAGTAACTCAATCAGCGTAAACGCTTTGCGATCTACTATTGTCTGGTTCAAAGACACACCTCAATTAGGAAGTTAGATATGGTGACGTGATTTTTGCCTCGGTTCAGGATGTGAGTTCCTCAGATCGTGACTCTGGCATATTGAAAAATAAGCGTTCAGAGCAAAACGTTACATCAAAAAGTGCTCATCTGTCGAAAATCTGATAAAACTCTGCTTCCATGAACAATCTGCTTGATGAGCGACCGAAAATCGCGTGTGCTCATAGAGAAATGCAGGCAGGGCTATTGAGATGATTTGCGTCCCCTTGGCCTTCTGATTCATGAAATTCAAGAGATTTCCAATACAAAGGGGTCAAAATGTGTAACGTGGAGGATTTTTCTTTTATTACTTTCATCGAGAAAGTGTGGTTATGTACGAATTTCATGAGTCTAAGCACAGAGAGGATCAATTCCTGGACCTTGTCACAGAGGCCCAGGGGTGGCTATACGCATATATCTTGAGTTTATTGGCGAATCACGATGCGGCGAATGAAGTTTTGCAAGAAAGTAATCTTGTGATCTGGCGTAAACACGAAGAGTTCGAACTGGGGACTAACTTTCGGGCTTGGGCTCTGCGTATCGCCAACTTCCAAGTCATGGCCTTCCGACAAAAAAAAGTCAGGGAATTGCAGCCTTTCAACATTGAACTCGTAGAAAATATCAGCAAGAAAATGCAGCACCGAGCGGCTGATTACGACCAAAGGCTGGACATCTTGGCAAAGTGTCTGGAGGATCTTTCGGAGTATTCCCGCGATTTGGTGACGCGTCGTTACATCCAGGGTGATTCTATTTCTGAAATTGCCCAAGATCTGCGAAAAGATAGCAATGCCGTCCGGCAGATTCTTTTCCGAATAAAAGCTAGACTGATTGAATGCACCCAAACGAAGATAAGAAAGCTGGACTACAATGCCTGATCAAACCTATCAGGAAGAGTTAGAGCAGCTTCTAACCAAGCTGGAGGATTCAGAACTGGATGCGCTTGATCGCATACGGCTTGGAGAAATTCTGGGTTGCGATCCGAACATGCTGGACCACTACTTGGATCAGATTGAGATGGAGGCGATGCTGCGAGAGACATACGGGCTGTTGAACCGCTCGTTCATAGTTTCACCGAATTCGCCAATAATATCACCAGGAGTTAACGTCAGGCCTCGTACCAAACGAAGCGTCTCGACTGGAGCACGTTTGGTTCTGGCGTCTGTATCATTCGCTATTGTCGGGTACTTCATTGGAGTTGCAGTTAGTCCGTCTCAAGATGAGTCTGCGCTCATTTCTGCACCGGCCGGAGATGCCGCCATCGCGGATCAGAGTGAGCCGAGCAAACCTGTTCTCACTCCCGGGACGCCAGAGACCCTCAATGTCTGCCGCATCTCGCATCGTACACAAGCTCAGCTTCATCAGCTCAAGGGGGACTCCTACCAGGACGTTTCAGGCGATGAACTTGCAGCCGGTCAATATCGTCTCAGTCAAGGCAATCTTGGTTTGCTCTATGAGAGCGGTGCCAGAATAATTCTTCAGTCGCCTGCAAGTTTTAGATTATTGTCTTCCAAGCACTTGATATTGGATGAGGGACGAACAAATGTCCTGTGCTCCACAAAGCAATCCAAAGGGTTCCTGGTTGAAACTCCCAGTGGACTTGCTACGGATCTTGGCACTGAGTTTGCCGTCGAGGTAAATACCACAAACGGCTTGAAGGATGAATTTCATGTGTTCACGGGAGAAGTCTCACTTCGACCAAAGCTCAGTCCGTATAATTTTAAACTGACCGAAGGACACGCGACCCGCCTCGATCATAAAACCTCCACGCCAGCGGGCATCGATCTTGATCATCAGCGATTTATTCGCTCGTTCGAGACTCATTCGGACGAGTACTACCACAAGATTCTCAGCCACAAACCAGCCGTCTACTATACCATGTCCGACGTGGGTGATGGAAATACGTTGTACAACGAAACGCAAGATCTCTACCACGGTATGATCTTCAAGCCTGATCAACAGAGCAATCATTGGGGACCAGGCTTTAATGGAGGAACCTCATTCCAAATGGATGGAATGAACTGTGAAATCTACGCAGTTGTCCCCGATTATCCCAAGGCCCAGTCAGATGAACTGACGGTTATGGCCTGGATCTATGCGGAGAGTCGTCCTTGCTGGGGTTCAATCGCCAAGAACTGGGGACACAAGAGCGAAGCACGATTTCGCGGGCAATTTCACTTTGGATTGTATGCCTTTACTGGTCAGTTGGAAGCCTCTGTCAATGATAAGACCGACCAGGAAGTTTTCGCCATCGATTCTGAGCCATTACCTCTGCATCAATGGCATCATGTTGCACTTGTCGTGGACGCATCAAGCCTGAAGCTGTATCGAAATGGAGCCATGGTCGCCCACTCGCAGTGCCATGGCCTGAACGGAAATCCTGAAATCCGACCGTTGGCAATTGGCACCAAACTCGGCAATGAAACGATCAAGCCGGCCGTCACCCACAATAGCTTTTGGGATGGTCGGGTCGATCACCTCGCGATCATTAACAAATCACTGTCAGCAGATGAAATTTCTGAGTTGTACCACATCGGGGTGACTTCTTCCGAAGAGTTTCTGGGCAATAATCGCATCGTGAAGCTTCAAGAATAACATGACCCGATTCGACAACTCGTCGACTCGGTTTGTATCGGTCGACGATGATTGTCTCTGTTTTTTCCGTAGCAATGTACTGAGTTGCAGGCTGTCGGATCACTCGTTCCTACTCATTTCGCAAACAGGAAAATCGATGTTGTACGCCAAGCTCGCAGTATTGTTCGCTGTCCTTACCTCAGTAACCATTTGTCGGGGTGACGATCAGTGGATCGAACTCTTTGACGGCAGCAGCAAGGCCGGCTGGGTGCAGATGAATGGTAACGCCACCTACGATGTTGAAGACGGAGCCATCGTGGGGCGAAGTCTCATCGGAGATACGTCAATGTCCTTTCTCTGCACGGAAAAGGAGTACACCAACTTTGAATTGGAATTCGACGCACGCCTGTTTGATCGGGAGTTGAACTCGGGCGTACAAATTCGCTCTTTACCAAAACGGGCAGCTAATGGAAAGGACGCTTCCGGACCGATCTGTGGTCCTCAAGCGGAGATCGCCGCTGGCAAGAAAGAAGGGGCTACCACCAGATCGGGCTTCATCTACGGACAGGGATGGGGAGGCTGGCTCACACCTGTCGACAAGATCATCAATCATGATCTGTTCAAGTTTGATGAGTGGAATCACTTTCGAGTCGTCGCCAAAGGCGACCTTGTCACGACGTTCGTCAATGGCACGCAAGTGACAGAGACGAAGATCCCCGCTGAGCGCCATGAGACGAACTCCAAAGGGCACGTCTGCCTCCAGGTCCATTCGCTCAAAGGCGCTCCACGCCCCTACCGCGTGGCATGGAAGAATATCCGTATCAAAGAACTTCCTGATTCCGCCGCCAAGTGACCCCAAGGTTCGCAGGCTGCCGAAACGATTGAACCAATACTCGATTTGGGGGTGGCGATCAAACTATGGTCCATTTAACCAGTTCGATCATGCGGGCGATGGCTTTCGGCGTAGCCATGATCGCGATTGGATTCTCACTCGCCTTTGCCTGTCGGGCAGCCGAGCAGAAGCCCAACATCATACTCTTTCTCGCCGATGACCTCGGCTATGGAGACTTGGGCTGTTATGGCTCAACAGTCA
>JBGSVC010000068.1:0-9354 GCA_041753175.1 Planctomycetaceae bacterium | reverse complement strand
CACCAATCCGGACTCAACTCTTCGTCCCGTTCACGCTGGTCGATGCAGTCGCGACTATTCAACTTCCGGGAACCAACAGGCATGCGCATCAAATGGGCCGGCGGATTTGCTGCCGGTACGGACCTGAAAGCCATTCATCCTGATCTGTATATTGACTAGGTCTGTCTGATTGAGTTGGAAACGAGTGTTCTCCTACGACCTTTCTAATATCGACAAGTTTTCTTGACGAGTCATCCCTATGCTGCAATGCAATGTCTGTCAAAATGAGCTCAACGATCCGATTTATTCATCGGCGTTGCCTCATTCTCTGACCTCATTATGCGAGATTATTCCCGGCTATACGATGATCTATTTTTGCACCGCCTGTGGGCACGTGCAGACCAACCGACTGGAAAACCTCGACCATTTTTACGACGAGCAGTATCGTATTCTCATCGACAGCGAAGACGAAGACCAACTCTACAGCATGTCTGGTGGGAAGAAGGTCTATCGCGGAGAACATCAAGCCTCGACAGTACTTTCCAAAATTCACCTCCCTCACGGGGCACATGTGCTCGATTATGGAGCCGCCAAAGGACACACACTCCGCAAGCTGCTCCAACAACGGCGCGACCTTGTCCCCTATGCGTTTGATGTCAGTGATATGTATCAGAAGTTTTGGGATAAGTTTATCCCCCGCCATCAACAAGCCTGTTATGAAACCCCCGCACACTGGCAAGGTCAGTTCGACCTTGTGACCTCATACTTCGTCGCCGAGCATGTCGCGGATCTGGAGAACTACTTTCTCTCGATCACCAAACTTCTCAAACCCGGCGGACAACTATTTTTTATCGTCCCGAATGTCATGGCCAATATCGCCGACTTTCTCGTCGTCGATCATGTCAACCATTTTACACCCGCCTCGCTCAAGAATCTTCTGACATGCCTGGAACTCGAAGAGATCTGCATTGATACCGATGCCCACGAGTCGGCTTTTGTCGTGACAGCTCGCAAACCGCTCGACGAGTTTTATCGTCTCAAAGTCTATCTGCCGCAAAAGCCTTCGTTTTCGGTCAACCCATCGGGAGTCAACTACAACGAAACTGTTGAGCAACTCAAAACGCGCATCAGCGCCATGGCGATTTACTGGCAGCGCGCTGCCCATGATATTCTCACCTTCGAGCAGTCTCGCAAGAATATCACTCCCGCAGCGGTCTATGGTTCTGGATTTTACGGCGCCTACATCACTTCCTGTCTGCAACAACCAGACAGCGTCGCCTGTTATCTGGATGCCAATCCCTTCAGGCAAGGGAAACTGCTCTTCGGCAAACAGGTGATTTCACCATCTGAACTTCCCGACTCAACACGCGTGGTGTATGTTGGACTTAACCCCAGAATTGCAAAAAACGCGATGGCAGGCGTGCACGGCTGGGAACATCGTTCCTTTGATTACTTCTTTTTACCGGAGTTTACGATCGCATGATCGAAGGTCTTCAAGTTCGACTTCGTCCTCCCATCGATGAAGATATGCCTGTGTTAATGGAGATGCGTAACGACATCGATCTCCAAAAACTGCTTTTGGCCAAACCGCGCCCCAACACGATGCAACGTGTCAAAGAATGGCTTGCCAGACGTATGTCCGACAGCACAGTGCTGTTTTTTATCATTGCCGACAAACAAACCAATCATTGCCTGGGGTTCGTCCAGCTCATGAGCATCAATATCCACCACGGCACCGCTCAACTGGGGATCGCCCTGCGGCCCGATGCCTGCAATAAAGGGTGTGGCAGAGAAGCACTGACCCTGTGTGAAGATTTTGCCCGCGACCGACACCACCTCCGCAAAGTCACGCTCGAAGTTCTGGGTAGTAATACCAGAGCACAGCATGTCTACGAACGCATGGGATATCGTGTTGTCGGTTTTTATGCCGAACACTATTTCGCAGAAGGCATTTATCATGATGTCATCCTCATGGAAAAGCTCCTCGTGCGGTCGACCCCCACACCACAAGCCTCTCCCCTTGAGCATGCCGCGTGAACACCTGACTGAAGAGAGCCTCCGACCGGTTTCTGTTTGACTAAACCTTATCACCCGGCTTGAAAGCCTGATCTATGCCTAAAACCATCGTTATTTCCCAACCGATGTTTTTTCCATGGGTCGGGATTTTCGAACAGGTCCGACTGGCCGACGAGTTTATCCACTACGACGACGTCCAGTTTTCCAAAGGGAGCTTTTTCAACCGGGTCCAGATCAAAACTCCCACCGGAATCAAATGGCTCACGGTCCCGCTTCAAAAAGTCGCACGCGAAACCGCGATCAACCAGATGCGATGCAACAACGCCGAAGACTGGCGTCGCAGTCATCTGGATCAACTCAAGTCCGCTTACAAAACTGCCCCCCATCAGAAAACAATGCTCGAACTCGTCGAAGAGGTGTATGCCTATCAGGATGATCTTCTGTCAGACCTTTCCATCCGTACGATCGAAACACTCAGTGCCTTTCTGGGCCTTTCTGATCACACCACATTCCTGAAATCCTCTGCACTCAATATCGATGGCCACAGCACGCAGCGAGTCATGGAGATTGTCTTAGCGCGACAGGGAGAGGTTTATGTCACGGGTCATGGTGCCAGACATTACTTCAATCACGACCTCCTCGAACGCCACGGCATCCATACGCAATACGTCGACTATCAACTCCAGCCCTATCCACAACGACACGGTCCCTTCACACCGTTCGTCTCTATCCTCGATGCCATCGCAAACCTGGGAACAAATGCTGCAGATTTGATCTGTTCGCAGGGTCTCGGATGGAAAGCATTTTTAACAAGAGCGGGGTTGCCCATTCTGCCTTTTGATGATAAGAGTTTCACTCAACAACGCATGATTCAAGACGATGACTCACAGGAAAGTCGTGCCGCATGAGTGGATCACCCCACGAAGAATTTGATAAGCAAGTCCAGCAAAATATCCGCGGACTTATGTCTGATAAAGATGTCCAGGCGCTGTCTCGAATCTGGATGCGCGAAATCACTCCCTATAAATATGCCTACAACTTCAAATGGATGGGACGACCCATCATCCAGTTCCCACAAGACATGATGGCCTTGCAGGAAATCGTCTGGAAAGTTCAACCCGATCTGATCATCGAAACCGGCATCGCGCACGGCGGTTCCATTCTCTACTCAGCTTCGTTGCTGGAACTGCTCGGCGGAGATGGCAAAGTTCTCGGCATTGATATCGATATCCGCCCTCATAATCGTGAAGCCATCGAAGCCCATCCCATGGCCAAACGCGTCGAGATGATTCAGGGCTCCTCAGTCGATTCAACGATCGCCGCTCAGGTCCGAAAACGAGCAGAAGGCTGCAAAAGCATTCTTGTCATTCTCGATTCCAACCACACCCACGAACACGTCCTCCAGGAACTCCAACTTTACGCACCACTGTGTACTGTTGGCAGCTATGTCATCGTCTACGATACTCTTGTCGAAGAGATGCCACCTCACCTGCAGTCAGATGATCGGCCCTGGGGCATCGGCAATAATCCCAAAACCGCCGTCCACGAATATCTCAAGTCCACGGAGCGTTTCGTCATCGACAAAGAGATTCAAGCCAAACTTCTCCTCACCGTTGCACCCGACGGCTGGCTCAAATGCATCCAGCCTTAGCATTTTTGTTGGACAACTGAACTCAAGATCCTGTTTTTTTAATTCGACTCCCCTGATAAAGGTCTGACATGGAACGGATTCCGGTCGCTGGGCCCTCGATCACGCAACTTGAAATTGACTACGTCACCGACGCCGTGACTCGCTGCTGGTACTCTGAACACAACCACTACCATGCCCGTTTCGAACAACGCGCCACGGAATACTTTGGCCGCAAATATGCCGTCGCTCTCCCCTCCTGCACGTCGGCACTCCATCTTTCTTTAGCAGCACTGGGCATCGGCCCCGGCGATGAAGTCATTGTGCCCGACCTGACCTGGATCGCTTCCGCAGCACCCATCAGCTATGTCGGCGCACGTCCTGTCTTTGCCGATGTTGATCCTGCAAACTGGTGCCTCTCTCCTGAAACGTTCCAGGCCTGTATTACCAAATGCACCCGCGCCGTCATCGTCGTCGACCTCTACGGCAATATGCCCCAGATGGACGCGATCCTAGAGATCGCCCGCGAACATGAAATCGCTGTCATCGAAGATAGCGCCGAAGCGATCGGCTCGGAATTTCAACACCGCAAGGCCGGCAGCTTTGGCGTCGCGAGTTGCCTCAGCTTTCATGGCTCGAAAACATTGACGACAGGCGAAGGGGGCATGCTGCTGACGGACGACGATCGGTTTCACGCCAAAGTCCAGCATCTCCGCGATCACGGTCGCGAGCCCGGCGATACCAACTTCTTCAATACCGCTGTCGGATTCAAATACAAAATGTCGAGCATGCAAGCCGCTTTGGGGTTGGCTCAACTCGAACGTGTCGACGAACTCGTCGAGAGAAAACGCGAAATCTTCGGATGGTACCAGTCACGCCTGGCCAACATCCCCGGAGTGACGCTCAATCCCGAACCAGCGGACGTTAAAAACTCCTACTGGATGGTCACTGCCATCATCGATGAACACTTCGGACTCCGCAAACATCGCATGAAGGAACTTCTTTCTGCCCGTTGCATCGATACACGCCCCTTCTTTCATCCTCTCAGCAGCCTCCCCGCCTACCGCGACACCTTCCCCGGTAAACGGGCCAGCAGACACAACCACAACGCCTACCGCATCAGCCCCAATGGCATCAACCTCCCCTCAGGCTACAATCTCACGGCTACCCACGTCGACTTCATCTGCGAACAGTTGCTTGATGTGTTAGGGTTCTCCCAAAAACGTCGAGCCGCCTGATTCAAAATCCCTGTCCAGAAATTCCATCCTTTGTTGCTGGCATTTGACTATGGCCTCTCAAAAAACTGTCACGATTGGCCTCCCCGTTTATAATGGCGGGGAATTTCTTTCAGGGGCCCTCGACTCTCTTCTCGCCCAGACCTACCGGCATGTCCAGATCATCATCTCAGACAACGCCTCCACCGACCAGACGCAGAAAATCTGTCAGACGTATGCGACACGATTCCAGAACATTCGCTATGTCCGCAATCAGGAAAACATCGGACCTTCTGCCAACTTTCAGCAAGTCGCCCTTCTCGCTGATTCCGACTACTTCCTCTGGGCTGCACACGACGATGCCTGGTCATCAAATTACATTCAAACTCTCGTCGACCTCCTCGAGCAATCACCCAACGCCATCCTCGCAACTCCATTAACCAAACACGTGCACGCAGACCTGTCTGCCAGCAAACATTCCGACGACAGACCCGCTCCCGGCACTTCCGCCTTAAAGAATCTCCGCTCGTTTTATCGGGATCACTCCTGTACCTGGATCTACGGCGTGTATCGGACAGCCTGGCTCAAAACGCACATGCTCGAACTCGACGGTTACAACGTCTACGGCGGAGACATGCTCTGGATGGTCGACAACATCCTTCGCTTTTCGATCATCGGGTCCGATCAGGCGGTCATCTACAAACGCATCCGAAAAAGCTGCTTTACGCCCAGGGATCAATCGTCTGAACAAAACGCCTGGCGATTTATCTTCCGACGCCTTCAATGGCTCAGTTGGCATCGCCCCGACAGCGTTGGAGAACGGATCGGGGCATCCTGGGCCAGCGCCTGGTATGTCTATCGTAAATATCTCCGCAAAGGAGGCCCGATCCACACCGGACAAAAAATCGTCCACCTGGTCACTTCAAAGAAGGCTGCATGAAACTTTAAGTCGCGAACTTTCCAACAATTTTCTGGACAGGTATTGTCACGAATCTCATTGATTGATTCGATTGATCCAGTCTTAATCTTGATTTGAAGTGTAACTTTTCACCACCAGCATCGATCTCAAAAAACACAAACAGCACGTTGAATTTCCTGTAGTTCAAACCACGATAAGAGCCGCGTCGAAAGCTGATGCCCTTTGATAACGATCGATATTGGAGGAAATCTATTTGGCTTTCACCTGTTCAATGGACAGTCCAAAACAATCCACCCCTTCTTTTCAACCTCGACTCCAGAAACAGTATTTTCCCCACCTTCTTCATTTCTGTCTTTATCTAGGTCTTTATTTTTCATAAAATTGAGTCAGGGCGTCAGTCACAGGTTTTCTCCCTCGATGGCTTACGTCTCTGCAATTCTGACGCTCATTTGTGACACGATGGACAATTGAGGATTTCTTTTTGTATGCCAGCTCCCACAACGATTTCTGGTCTCAAGTTTCAACCACAAGCCTACCAGTTTGTTTTTGAAGCCTTGCATTATGCGCAGCAAAATCTCAATCGTGGCTTGAGCGAAGATCCTGAAGACGAAGCGGCCCATATCAGCGGTCAGGAACTTCTTGAAGGGGTCAGACTCCTCGGCCAGGAACAATTTGGCATGCTGGCCAAAACCGTTTTCGAACAATGGGGCGTTAAAAAAACCGAAGACTTCGGACGCATCGTCTTCGAACTCATTGAACGCGGCGATATGCGAAAAACAGACCGCGATCACCTCGAAGACTTCTGCAATGTCTTCGATTTCGAAACAGCTCTCGAACGCGATTACAGAATCGATACGTCAAAAGCATTTCGCCCCAAAAAGAAAACCAACACCTGATCGTCCCTGTGCATTCCAAGACCTCTTACTTATTCCCCCTCACCGCTGCCACGCTGGCCACGGAGATTCATCGTGACCACCCCTCCCCCCCCTCTCAAGACCGCAGCATCACAAACAGCAAGCGACAAAGTTCCTTCTCCCCGTGCACCCCTGGTATTTCCCTTGATGCTTCTGGATGCCGTCTGGATTGCTGGACTGGTCGTGATGGCTTTACTTCTGGCCAATCCCCCAACGCTCAATCAGGCTCAACTCGTCCAGGCTCCTGTTGTCATTGAGGGCAAAATTCTTGAGGTCACTCCTCAGGAACAAAAAAAATCGTATCAGATCGAAGTCACAAAATCCCTCAAAACTCAGC
Organism: Planctomycetaceae bacterium; assembly: GCA_041753175.1. Taxonomy (GTDB): domain Bacteria; phylum Planctomycetota; class Planctomycetia; order Planctomycetales; family Planctomycetaceae; genus SXPC01. The sequence continues at coordinate 2,348 of JBGSVC010000068.1, read as the reverse complement.
AAGGCCAGACGCTGCCTGAAATACTGACGCTCGAAAGCTCTGCGACTCTCCAGCCGGGGGTCTCTTATTTCCTCCCTCTCTCCCTCAATCGCGATACAATCTATGAAATCGTCCCCGCCCCCTACGGAGGCAACAACAAACGAGATTTCCCTAGAATCGACATGAAGACAGCCTATCCCGTCGCCCCACTTGGGGTCGACTTCGGAACACCTATTGTGTATCCCGCAACACCTGTCTATGAATCAAAAATCACCGCGTTCTTAAAAACCGCGCCCACACCTTCTGGCTGGGAAACTTGAGTCTGGCATGATGATAACCATGACTCAACCTGCACCTTGAATCGCCTCAAAACTGCTTTTCAAAAGATTTTTCTTTCTCCCTGTTGACGCCTTGCTTTGAGATGTTCTATTCTCGCGCCTGATAGATGTCGCCTTGCATCGGGATGATTGGCAAGGTCGTGCGACAAATCGATGGACTCGTATCCTGTCGCGTCGGCAAGCAAGAGGCTCTGGCCAGTTCGTGATGTCCAAAGAACATCTCGAAAGAATTTTTGTTTCCGTCTCCCTGTTCACACATTCCCGCGTAAATGGTTTGCGCCGGTTGCGTTCCCAACTCCTTTTGTTTCCGTTTCAGAAAGCAGTTCAAAGAATTATGGCAGACCTCGTTCCCGTTCACGGCGGACTCGCCGCTCCTGTCAACAAAACCGTCAGTCCTGATCGAGTCGCTCCTCTTCGCGCTGAACTGGCCCAACTCCCTCAAGTCCCCGTCTCTGCTGCCGACCTCTCCAGCATCTTCCGTATCGCAGACGGCACTCTCAGCCCACTTACAGGGCCTATGAATAAGGATGTCTATGACCTCGTATTGAACGAGTCGGTCATTATGTCCAACGGCAAAAAATACGCCTGGACGATTCCCATCGCGTTTCCCGTCACCTCAGAACTTGCCGGTACACTCAAATCAGGTCAAAAAGTCGCCCTCACCGATCCCAAAGGCGAACCAGTGGCCATGTTGACCGTTGGCGATGTCTATGAGTGGGACAAAATGGCCTATCTCAAATCTGTCTACGGCACCGAACGTACCGATCACCCCGGTGCCGATATGGTCCTCAAGGGCGAAGTTGATAAAACGCATTTGGTGGGTGGCGAAATTGAAGTTCTCCCACAACTCAAGAATCCTGTGTTTGGTCAATATGTCCTCTCCCCACTTGAGACACGTGCCCTCGTCGCCAAAAAAGGCTGGGACGCCTGCGTCGCTTTCCAAACACGAAACCCCCTTCACCGCGCTCATGAATATGCCCTCGTGTACGGGCTGGAAGTCTTGATCCGTGAAGGCAAAAACGCCGGAGCGATCCTCAATCCACTCATCGGCGAAACCAAAGGCGACGACGTCAACGCCGTCATCCGCATGGAAACCTACGAAAAACTGATCACCGACCGCGCCCTCGGCGAAGGCGACAGCGATCAGGCTCTCTGGGGACCACGCGGCGAAGCCGTCCCTGACCGAGTCGTTCTGCTCGGACTCGACCTCAAAATGTTCTACGCCGGCCCCAAAGAAGCCGTTATGCACGCCATCTACCGTCAAAACTTCGGCTACTCACATATCGTCATCGGACGCAAGCACGCTGACGTTCCATATGCTGATGGTACCACGATTTGGGGTGATTTCGACGCTCAGGAGATTTTCGAAAAGCTCAACGGCGAACTTCATATCAAACCCATCAAAGTCGGTTTCGCCGCCTACTACGATTCCATCGGACGTGTCGACCTGATGGAACTCCACAAAGATGAAAAACCACTCTTCATTTCCGGCAAAGATGTCCGCGCGACGCTGCAAAAAGGTGAACTCGTTGACCCACGCGTCATGCGAGAAAGCACCTCCCGCATCCTCGCCGCCGCAATGAAAACGGTGTAGTCATAACTCGATCAAATTGAACAGCCATCAAAAAAGCCCCGGAAGCATCTTCCGGGGCTTTTTTAGTGGTCTCATGGTCGCGACGTTTTCTCAGATCATCATCGAATCCAGCAGCATCCGCAGTTTTCTCATTTCCAATGCACGATCAGCCTCCGCAATATGTTGCGGGTGAAGACAAACAGAGAGAATACGCTGATACTCATATTTCTTAAGGCCTGTAATGATCCGTGCATAATCAATTTCACCCAGGCCGACAGCGATCTGAAACTGGTCAGGCAGACTGTCTCTCAAGTGGACATGAAAGACATGCTGATACAACTTGTCCAAATTCTGGGTCTTGAATGGCCCCGTCAAATAGTGACTGGGGTCAAATGTCAGCCCCAGGCCTTTGACAGCCTGACAAAGTTCCGCAGCAGTATGAGGATCTTCAGTTAAAC